>NZ_JACNAC010000022.1:0-87935 GCF_017349775.1 Pseudomonas sp. GW460-12-10-14-TSB1 | reverse complement strand
ACAGGTTGCGCCAAACCCTGGCAATTGCTGCCCGGTTGATCTGTCAGGCCGGCGATTGTGTCATCGTCCGTTCAGGCCAGCAGGGCTTTCAAACCCTCCAGCGGCAACGGTCGGCTGTGCAGGTAACCCTGATACAGATGGCAGCCCAGGCCTTGCAGGAACTCGAGCTGCTCCGCGGTTTCCACGCCTTCGGCGATCACATTCAAGTCCAGGCTGCGGGCCATGGCGACGATGGCGCGCACTATCTCCGCGTCGTTGGGGTCGTGGGTCGCGTCGCGGACGAAGGACTGGTCGATCTTCAGCGCATCCACCGGCAAGCGCTTGAGGTAGGTCAGCGACGAATAACCGGTGCCGAAGTCGTCCATGGCGAAACTCACGCCGAGTTTTTTCAGGCGCCGCATCTTGCTGATGGTGTCTTCCAGGTTCTGGATCACGATGCCTTCGGTGATTTCCAGCTTCAGCAGCGAAGACGGCAACTGGTAATGGCTCAGGCTGCGCTCTATGCGCTCGACGAAGTCGTTCTGGCGGAACTGCCGCGGGCTAATGTTCACGCACAGGCTGAAATCGAGCGGGTCCACCAGGCCTTCGGTGATCAGTTGGCTGAAGGCCTGGCAGGCTTCGTCGAGAATCCAGGTGCCGACCTCGAGGATCAGGCCGCTGTCTTCCAGGACCTTGATGAATTCGGTGGGCGATTGCGCCCCCAGTTCGGGGTGGTGCCAGCGCACCAGGGCTTCGGCGCCGACGATGCGGTTGTCGCGGGCATCGACCTGGGGCTGGAAGTGCAGGCTGAACTCGCCCCGGGACAGGGCCAGGCGCAGGTCGGTTTCCATGCGCAGGCGCTCGCTGGCGGCTTTCTGCATGGTGTTGTGGAACATCTGGGTGGTGTTGCGCCCGGAGTCCTTGGCCCGGTACAGCGCGATATCGGCGCGCTTGAGCAAGTCGGTGGGGGTCGAGCCGTGATCGGGAATCAGGGCCACGCCTATGCTCGGGGTCACCTGCAGGCGCTGGCCGTCGAGGAACATCGGCTCGGACAGCAGTTCACGCAGGGTGTCGGCCAGTTCCCGTACCTGATCGCTGACTTCGCTGCGGCTGCCTTCCAGGCCGCTGAGCAGGACCACGAACTCGTCGCCGCCCAGGCGCGCCACGGTATCTTCCATGCGCACGCTGGCCTCGAGCCGCGCGGTGACGATCTTCAGCACGGTGTCGCCCACCGGGTGGCCGAGGGAATCGTTGATGTGCTTGAAATGGTCCAGGTCGAGGAACAGCAGGGCGCCGCGCAGGTTGTGGCGCTTGAGCAGGGCAATCTGCTGGCTCAGGCGATCCATCAGCAGGGCGCGGTTGGGCAGGTTGGTCAGCGGGTCGTGGTAGGCCAGGTGGCGAATCTGCGCCTGGGCGTTTTTCAGCAGGCTGACGTCCCGCGCGGTGAGCAGCAGGCAGGCGGTTTCATTGAGGGTGATGGGTTCGACCGACACCTCGACCGTCAGGATATCTCCGCGCTTGTTGCGGCCAAGCATTTCCAGGTGATTGACCCGGCCTTTGATCTGCAGTTCGGCGAGCAGGATCGAGCGCTGTTTTTCCTCGGCCCAGATACCGACCTGATACACGGTGCGGCCGATCACTTCTTCGGCGCGGTAACCGGTCAACCGGCAGAAACCGTCGTTGACCTCCAGGTAACGCCCGGTGTCGCGTTCGGTGATGGTGATGGCGTCGGGGCTGGAGTGGAATGCCTTGGCGAACTTCTCTTCGCTGGCCTTGAGCGCGGCCTCGGAGCGTTGTTGCTGGGTGATGTCGCGCAGCGTGGTGACAATGCAGGGCTGTTTGTCGACGGTGATCTGCCGGCTGGAAATGATGCAGGTCAGGGGTTGCCCGTCCTTGTGCCGGACCATCACCGCGACGTTGTTCAGCGCCTGTTCGCGGATCACCTGCTCGACCCGTTGCAGGCGCTGCGCGGAATCGTCCCAGAGGCCGATCTGGTCGGCGCTGCGGTTGAGCACTTCGTCGAGGGTCCAACCGAAGGTCTGGGTGAAGCTGGAGTTGATCTCGATGAACTGTCCGGTTTCCTGGAGCGTGACGCAGATCGGGTCCGGGCTGACCTGGAACAGGCTGGCGAATTTCTCCTCGGACGTCACCAGGCGCTGCTCGCGCTCGACCTGTTCGGTGATATCCAGCAAGGTCCCGGCCATGCGCAGCGGATGGCCCTGCTCGTCGCGGTAGAGGCGGGCGCGACTTTCCAGAAAACGTGACGAACCGTCGGCCAGCTGTACGCGGTAGGTCAGCTGATAATTGCCCGCCGGGCCTTCTCGCAGGCTGCGGTAGGCATTGCGCATGCTGTCGCGTTCTTCGTCGGGCACGCCCTCGAAAAACGCATCGAAGGATTCATGGAAGGGCATCGGCTCCAGGCCGTGCAACTGCGCGGCGCGGGCCGAGCCGTAGAGCATGCCGCTGGGGATGTGCCAGTCCCAGGTGCCGAGCTGGGCCGAGTCCAGCGCCAGGTCGAGGCGCTCCTGGCTGTCCTTGAGGGCCTGTTCGGCGAGCTTGCGTTCACTGGTGTCGAGAAAGGTGCTGAGCAGGTAGGCCTGGCCTTCCAGCTCGACTTTCTGGGCGCTGAGAATGCCGTCGTGAATCTGCCCGTTGCTGGCGCGCAGTTGCACCTCGAGGGTGGCGGCCTGGCCGCGCTTCTGCACCGCCTTGACCATTTGCGCGCGTTGTTCCGGGTCGACCCACAGGCCCAGTTCGAGGGTGGTGCGGCCGATGACGTGCTGCAGCGGCCAGCCGAAGAGGATTTCGAAGTACTGGTTGGCTTCGCTGATCAGACCATCTTCCAGGCGGGTCAGCAGCACCATGTTCGGGCACAGGTGAAACAGCGTGGCAAAGCGTTTTTCCGAGCTGCTGAGGGCCTGTTCCCGCTGGCGTTGATGGGTGATTTCGCGAATCACCCCGATCATCCGGGGCTTGCCGTGCTTGTCCGGCAGCACGCTGCCATTGATTTCCAGCCAGTGCAGGCTGCCGTCGGGCCAGCGGATGCGGTGATGCATCGCCTGCTCCAGCGGTGCGCCGGCCAGCACCGAATGGAAGGCGCGAATAGTTTTGGCGCGATCTTCCTCGGGCAGCAGGTCGAGGTATTCCAGGTCTTTGGGCAGCGGCTGGCGCGGATCGAAGCCAAACAGCGCCTGGGTGCCTCGCGACCAGCTGATTTGCCCGCTTTCGATGTCCCAGTACCAGGCGCCCAGCCGTGCGCCATTGAGTGCGGCGAGCAACTGCGGGGCGCTCTCCCAGCTTTGCTCCGACTGTTTAGGGTCGAGCGCATGAATGCGCGGCATGGGCGGTAGACGGTCAGCGGGTTTTGGCATGAGCAGCGGGCCCTGGGCTGAAAAGAGCGTTGGGCGCGGGTTCAGGCAATCAAAGGGGGGCATAAGTCATGCCGGGACGCTTACGCCTTGGTCCCTGGCCAATCGACTTGTGCATCCAGTAAGGCCATGAAAGCCCGCGCAGCATTCGACAGCGTCCGTTCGGTATGCAGGATATAGCCTAGCTGGCGAGTGAGCTGTATGCCCGGTAAAGGAATGCGCGCCACCTGATCGTCGAGCATGGTGCGGGGCAAGACGCTCCAGGCCAGGCCGATGGACACCATCATCTTGATGGTTTCCAGGTAGTTAGTGCTCATGGCGATGTTCGGGGTCAGGCCCTGGGCCTCGAACAGGCGCTGGACAATATGGTGAGTAAAGGTGTTGCCGCCGGGAAATACCGCCGGATGCAGGGCGATATCGGCCAGGCTGACCGTGCCGTTGCTCACCAGCGGGTGCTCGGGGGCGGCGACGAAGTCCAGCGGGTCGTTCCACACCGGTGTGGCCTTGACCAGCGTATGGGGCTCGGGGGCCAGGGTGATCACCGCCAGCTCGGCGCGACCGTGGAGGATCTCTTCGTAGGCCACTTCCGAGTCGAGAAACTGGATGTCCAGGGCCACGTCCGGGTAACGCCGGGTAAAGGCGCGCAGCAGGGGCGGCAAGCGGTGCAGGCCGATATGGTGGCTGGTCGCCAGGGTCAGGCGGCCGCTGACTTCGCCGGTCAGGTTGGTCAGCGCCCGGCGGGTGTCGTCCAGCACGTTGAGGATCTGATAGGCCCGCGGCAGCAGGGCGCGTCCGGCCTCGGTCAGGCCCACTTCGCGGCCCAGGCGATCGAACAGCCGCACATTGAGTTGTTGCTCAAGGCCGGCAATGCGCTTGCTGATAGCCGGCTGGGTCAGGTGCAGGCGCTCGCCGGCTCCGGAGAAGCTGCCGGTTTCGGCAATCGCAATAAAGGCATTGAGGTTGGCCAGGTCCATGGTCGTATTCCAGTCGGTTATCCAAAGTATAAAAAATATGAATTTGAGTTATTTAATGTAACGCCATAGCATCAGCCTCACAAGCCAAGGGGTTATTGACCGGTGTCAGAGACCCGCGGCATAGAAAATGATGAGGAACCGTCTGATGGCCGGCAAAACGCTCTACGACAAGCTCTGGGATTCGCATTTGGTCAAGCAGCGCGACGATGGCTCGGCGCTGATCTACATCGATCGTCACATCATCCACGAAGTGACCTCGCCGCAAGCCTTCGAAGGCCTGCGTCTGGCCGGGCGCAAGCCTTGGCGTATCGATGCCAATATCGCGACCCCGGACCACAACGTACCGACCACGCCGGAGCGCAAGGGCGGCATCAGCGCCATCGCCGACCAGGTCTCGCGTTTGCAGGTGCAGACCCTCGACGACAACTGTGACGAATACGGCATCGTCGAATTCAAGATGAACGACGTGCGCCAGGGCATCGTTCACGTCATCGGCCCGGAGCAGGGCGCAACCTTGCCGGGCATGACCGTGGTCTGCGGCGACTCCCACACCTCGACCCACGGTGCCTTTGGCGCCCTGGCTCACGGCATCGGCACCTCCGAGGTCGAGCACGTGCTCGCCACCCAGTGCCTGGTCGCCAAGAAAATGAAAAACATGCTGGTGCGGGTCGAGGGCAAGTTGCCATTTGGCGTGACCGCCAAGGACATCGTCCTGGCCGTGATCGGCAAGATCGGCACCGCCGGCGGTAACGGCCATGCCATCGAGTTTGCCGGCAGTGCGATTCGCGACCTGTCCGTCGAAGGCCGCATGACCATCTGCAACATGTCCATCGAAGCCGGCGCCCGCGTGGGCCTGGTGGCGGCGGACGAAAAGACCGTGGAATACGTCAAGGGTCGTCCGTTCGCCCCTAAAGGCGCGGAATGGGACCTCGCCGTCGAAGCCTGGAAAGACCTGGTCTCCGACGCCGACGCCAAGTTCGACACTGTGGTCGAGCTGGATGCCGCGCAGATCAAGCCGCAAGTCAGCTGGGGCACTTCGCCCGAGATGGTGCTGGCTGTCGATCAGAACGTACCGGACCCGGCCAAGGAAATGGACCTGGTCAAGCGCGACTCCATCGTCCGTGCCTTGAAATACATGGGGTTGACCGCCAACCAGGCGATCACCGACATCCAGCTGGACCGGGTATTCATCGGCTCCTGCACCAACTCGCGGATCGAAGACCTGCGTGCCGCGGCCGTCATCGCCAAGGGCCGCAAGGTGGCCTCGACCATCAAGCAGGCCATCGTGGTGCCGGGTTCGGGCCTGGTGAAGGCCCAGGCGGAGTCGGAAGGCCTGGACAAGATCTTCCTCGAAGCGGGCTTCGAATGGCGCGAGCCGGGCTGCTCGATGTGCCTGGCGATGAACCCGGACCGTTTGGAGTCCGGCGAGCATTGCGCTTCGACCTCGAACCGCAACTTCGAGGGTCGTCAGGGCGCCGGTGGGCGTACTCACCTGGTCAGCCCGGCCATGGCCGCGGCCGCCGCTGTCAGCGGTCGTTTCGTCGACGTCCGTGAATTGATCTAAGGAGCGCAGCATGAAAGCTTTCACCCAGCACACCGGTCTTGTCGCGCCTTTGGATCGTGCCAACGTCGACACCGATCAGATCATTCCCAAGCAGTTCCTCAAGTCGATCAAGCGCACCGGCTTCGGCCCGAACCTGTTCGACGAGTGGCGCTACCTGGATGTCGGCCAGCCGTACCAGGACAACTCCAAGCGTCCGCTGAACAAGGATTTCGTGCTCAACGCCGAACGCTACCAGGGCGCCAGCGTGTTGCTGGCCCGGGAGAACTTCGGTTGTGGCTCCAGTCGTGAGCACGCCCCCTGGGCGTTGGAAGAATATGGTTTTCGCAGCATCATTGCGCCGAGCTACGCCGACATCTTCTTCAACAACAGCTTCAAGAATGGCCTGCTGCCGATCATCCTCAGCGATGCTGAAGTCGATGAGCTGTTCCAGCAGGTCGAGGCCAATCCGGGCTACCAGCTGCAGATCGATCTGCAGGCCCAGACCGTGACCCGTCCCGATGGCAAGGTGTTGAAATTCGAGATCGATGCGTTCCGCAAGCATTGCCTGCTCAACGGCCTGGACGATATCGGCCTGACCTTGCAGGACGGCGACGCGATTGCTGCCTTCGAGGCCAAGCATCGTGCCAGCCAGCCGTGGTTGTTTCGCGACGCCTGATCGGCGTTAAAGTGACGCATTGATCGCGAGCAAGCTCGCTCCGGCAGGAGAGGACACAAAACCTGTAGGAGCGAGCTTTTTGCTCGCCGAAACCGCCCCAAAAAGCCATGGCGGTTTGATATTCGGGCCAGCGCTTCGTTCTCTATGAGTGAGCGGACGCTGCAGGCCAGGCAACAGCATTTTTCCGGGCGTGCCCATCAGCACACCGACAGAGCAAATGAGGAAAGCATGAGCAAGCAGATTCTGATTCTCCCAGGTGACGGTATTGGCCCGGAAATCATGGCCGAGGCGGTCAAGGTGCTGGAGTTGGCCAACGACAAGTACAGCCTGGGCTTCGAGCTGAGCCATGACGTGATCGGTGGCGCGGCCATCGACAAGCACGGCGTGCCGCTGGCCGACGAGACCCTGGATCGTGCGCGGGCAGCCGACGCGGTGCTGCTGGGCGCCGTGGGCGGCCCGAAATGGGACAAGATCGAGCGTGATATCCGCCCAGAGCGCGGCCTGCTGAAGATCCGCGCGCAACTGGGCCTGTTCGGCAACCTGCGTCCGGCGATCCTCTACCCGCAGTTGGCCGATGCTTCCAGCCTCAAGCCGGAAATCGTGTCTGGCCTGGACATCCTCATCGTCCGCGAGCTGACCGGCGGTATCTACTTCGGCGCGCCACGTGGCACCCGCGAGCTGGAAAATGGCGAGCGTCAGTCCTACGACACCCTGCCGTACAGCGAGAGTGAAATCCGCCGCATCGCCCGTGTCGGCTTCGACATGGCCCGGGTGCGCGGCAAGAAGCTCTGCTCGGTGGACAAGGCCAACGTCCTGGCGTCCAGCCAGCTGTGGCGCGAAGTGGTCGAGCAGGTGGCCAAGGATTACCCGGATGTCGAGCTGAGCCACATGTACGTCGACAACGCCGCCATGCAACTGGTGCGTGCGCCGAAGCAATTCGATGTGATCGTCACCGACAACATGTTCGGCGACATCCTTTCCGACGAAGCGTCGATGCTCACCGGCTCTATCGGCATGCTGCCGTCGGCGTCGCTGGATGCCAACAACAAGGGCATGTACGAGCCATGCCACGGTTCGGCGCCGGATATCGCCGGGCAGGGCATCGCCAACCCGCTGGCAACCATTCTGTCGGTGTCGATGATGTTGCGTTACAGCTTCAACCTGAACGACGCGGCAGATGCCATCGAGCAGGCCGTGAGCCTGGTACTGGACCAGGGATTGCGCACCGGCGACATCTGGTCGGCCGGTTGCACCAAGGTGGGTACGCAGGAAATGGGCGATGCAGTAGTCGCCGCGCTGCGGAATCTGTAATCTTTCGGGCCCACCGCTCAGACGGTGGCCCACTTTTGTATAGGTGTAGTTGCGATGAAACGTGTAGGTCTGATCGGTTGGCGCGGTATGGTCGGTTCCGTGCTCATGCAGCGGATGCTGGAAGAGCAGGACTTCGATCTTATCGAGCCGGTGTTTTTCACCACTTCCAATGTCGGTGGCCAAGGCCCGTCCGTGGGCAAGGACATTGCTCCGCTCAAGGACGCTTACAGCATTGAAGAGCTGAAGACCCTCGACGTGATTCTGACCTGCCAGGGTGGCGACTACACCAGCGAAGTCTTCCCCAAGCTGCGCGAAGCCGGCTGGCAGGGCTACTGGATCGATGCCGCTTCCAGCCTGCGCATGCAGGATGACGCGGTGATCATCCTCGACCCGGTGAACCGCAAGGTCATCGACCAGCAGCTGGACTCCGGCACCAAGAACTACATCGGCGGCAACTGCACCGTCAGCCTGATGCTGATGGGCCTGGGCGGTCTGTTCGAAGCCGGTCTGGTGGAGTGGATGAGCGCCATGACCTACCAGGCGGCCTCCGGTGCCGGCGCGCAGAACATGCGTGAACTGATCAAGCAGATGGGCGCGACCCACGCCGCCGTGGCGGATGACCTGGCCAACCCGGCCAGCGCCATCCTCGACATCGACCGCAAGGTCGCCGAAACCATGCGCAGCGATGCCTACCCGACCGAGAACTTCGGCGTACCGCTGGCCGGCAGCCTGATCCCGTGGATCGACAAGGAACTGCCGAACGGCCAGAGCCGCGAAGAGTGGAAGGCCCAGGCCGAGACCAACAAGATCCTCGGTCGCTTCAAGAGCCCGATCCCGGTCGACGGCATCTGCGTGCGCATCGGCGCCATGCGCTGTCACAGCCAGGCGCTGACCATCAAGCTGAACAAGGACGTGCCGATCGCCGATATCGAAGGGTTGATCAGCCAGCACAACCCTTGGGTCAAACTGGTACCGAACCAGCGCGATATCAGCATGCAGGAGCTGAGCCCGACCAAGGTCACCGGCACCCTGAACATCCCGGTGGGCCGTCTGCGCAAGTTGAACATGGGCTCGCAGTTCCTCGGCGCGTTCACTGTCGGCGACCAGTTGCTGTGGGGCGCCGCCGAACCGCTGCGCCGCATGCTGCGGATCCTGCTCGAGCGTTGATCCTCTGATGTGCTGAAAGAGCCCGCGCCTTGCAAGAGGCGCGGGCTTTTTCATATCGGCGCAGGTTTGGGGCTGCCGGATGAGGCCTGCGGTCTTCCATTGAATTGCCTCACCCCCAAGCGCCGGGTAAAGTGCCGCTCCCCCCGTTTCGCCAGAGGTAGCACCATGAACCAGTCCTTTGATATCGCCGTGATCGGTGCCACCGGTACTGTCGGCGAAACCCTCGTCCAGATTCTCGAAGAGCGCGATTTCCCGATCGCCAACCTGCACTTGTTGGCCAGCAGCGAGTCGGCGGGGCACTCGGTGCCGTTTCGAGGAAAGAATGTGCGGGTGCGCGAGGTCGACGAGTTCGACTTCAGCAAGGTGCAGCTGGCGTTTTTCGCTGCCGGCCCGGCGGTGACCCTGAGCTTCGCCCCACGGGCGACGGCGGCCAATTGCGCGGTGATCGACCTGTCGGGCGCATTGCCTTCGGCCCAGGCGCCGAATCTGGTGCCGGAAGCCAACGAGCGCGCGCTGGCTAGCCTGAAGAAGCCCGTTCAACTGAGCAGCCCCAGCGCCGCAGCCACCTCGCTGGCGGTGGTCCTGGCGCCGTTGCAGGCGCTGTTCGAGATCCAGCGGGTCAGCCTGACCGCCAGCCTGGCGGTGTCCACCCAGGGCCGTGAAGCGGTAACCGAGCTGGCGCGGCAGACGGCCGAACTGCTCAATGCCCGCCCGTTGGAACCGCGATTCTTCGACCGGCAGATGGCGTTCAACCTGTTGGCGCAGGTCGGCACGCCCGACGAGCATGGTCACACCTTGTTGGAAAAACGTCTGGTCCGGGAGTTGCGCGAGGTACTGGCGCAGCCTTTATTAAAGATTTCTGTCACTTGCGTTCAAGCCCCGGTGTTTTTTGGCGATAGCTATAGCGTGACTCTGCAGTCAGCCACGGCAATCGACCTGGAAGCGGTCAATGCCGCGCTTGAAGCGGCTCCTGGCATCGAGCTGGTGGAGGCGGGGGACTACCCGACCGCGGTGGGTGATGCAGTGGGGCAGGATGTGGTCTACGTTGGTCGGGTGCGTGCGGGGATCGACGACCCGGCGGAACTTAATCTCTGGCTGACGTCAGATAACGTACGCAAAGGGGCTGCGCTCAACGCGGTGCAGCTGGCTGAGTTGTTGATAAAAGACCTTCTGTAAAAGATACTTGGCAACAATTTGCAGAATGATTCTAGCTGGGCGCTATGCTTGGCTGGTTGCTGGAGGTGAGCTGCTGTCGCGCTCTTCCAAGGCATGCAGACATAATCGCGCGAAACGGCCCTTCAGGCCGCACGCAATGCCTTACGGCAGCGCTACAACACCTTCTCGCTGGCCGAGGAATGTTCAAACAAAGGATGAGGCTATGGTTCAAGTTCGCAAACTGGTGTTAGCAATAGCGGCCGCGTCGGCGCTGTCCTCCGGTATGGCGCAGGCGCTTGGGCTCGGGGAGCTGACCCTGAAGTCGACTCTGAACCAGCCACTGGTTGCAGAAATCGAGTTGCTGGACGTCAAGGATCTCACCGCCGCCGAGGTGGTGCCGAGCCTGGCCTCACCTGAAGATTTCGCCAAGGCGGGCGTCGATCGCCAGGCCTTTCTCAATGACCTGAGCTTTACCCCGGTGCTCAATGCCAATGGCAAGAGCGTGCTGCGGGTCACTTCGAGCCAGCCGCTCTCCGAGCCGATGGTCAAGTTCCTGGTGCAGGTGATGTGGCCCAATGGCCGTCTGCTGCGCGACTACAGCGTCCTGCTCGATCCTTCCAAGTTTTCCCCGCAAACCGCTGAAGCGGCCGCGCAATCCGCGGCGCAGGCTCCAGCGGTTGCCGCGCCGGTCACCGGCGCCGGCAAGCCTGCCCAATACACCACCTCGGCCCGCGATACCCTCTGGGAAATCGCAGCCAAGGCCCGCAATGGCGGTTCGGTCCAGCAAACCATGCTGGCCATCCAGGCGCTGAATCCGGATGCCTTTATCGATGGCAACATCAACCGGCTGAAAACCGGGCAGGTATTGCGCCTGCCCGATGCCGTGCAGAGCACCAGCCTGCCGCAGCCGCAAGCGATCGCCGAGGTTGCCGCGCAGAATACGGCCTGGCGTCAGGGGCGTCGCTTGGCACCACGCGGTGCTCAGCAGCAATTGGACGGTACCCGGCGTGCCGGTGCGGACAAGGCACCTGCGCAAGGCGCGGTCAAGGATAGTCTGAGCCTGGTGTCTGCCGAGTCGGGCAAGGCGCGGGGCAAGGGTGCGGCTGGCGACAGCCAGGCGCTGAGCAACAAGCTGGCGGTGACTCAGGAAAGCCTCGACGCGGCCCGGCGCGATAACGCCGAGCTGAAAAGCCGCATGACGGACCTGCAGAGCCAACTGGACAAGCTGCAACGCCTGATCGAATTGAAGAACGACCAGTTGGCCAAATTGCAGGCGGAAGGGGCGGGTGCCGCAGAGCCAGCACAACCGACCGCGGCCATGCCGGCGCAACTGGCTGAGCAGCCTGTGACCCCGGCGGCACCAGTGACCGATCCTGCGGCAGCTCCGGGCGAGACCCCGGCTGAAGCGGCACCGGCCCAGGCACAAACGCCGGCGTCCGATGAAGATAAATTCAACGACCTGCTGACCAACCCGATCCTCCTGGGGCTGGCGGGTGGCGGGGCCGTGCTGGTGCTGTTGCTGCTGCTGTTGCTGGCTCGTCGCCGCAAGGCTCAGCAGGAGGCGGAAAAGCACCTGCGCATGGCTCGCGCCCTGTCCGAAGAGGCTGAGCTGTCCAAGGACCTGGATCTGCCGGAAAGCAGCTTCGAAGGCCTTGAAGTTCCACCGCCGAGCGTCAAGCTCGCTCCAGCTCCAGCTCCAGCTCCAGCTCCAGCTCCAGCTCCAGCTCCAGTCGTGGCGCCTGTGGTGGCCACGGCACCGGTGGCTGCCGCAGTCGAGCATCCGGCCGATGTGCTGGATCAGGCCCAGTCCCATATTGATGGCGGTCGCCTGAATCAGGCGGCGGCGATCCTGGAGGAAGCTGTCAAGCTGGAACCGCAGCGTAGCGAGTTGCGCTTGAAACTGATGGAAGTCTACGGTCATCAGGGCGATCGCAGCGCCTTTGTGGCCCAGGAGCGTCAGCTGGTGGCCAATGGCAAGAACCACGCTGAAGTCGAACAGCTGAAAAGCCGTTTCCCGGCGATGGCCGCGGTGGCGGCTGCAGGTCTCGGTGCGGCTGCTGTAGCGGCGGCGCTGGATGCTCAATACGTCAAGGAGCTGTTGCTCGACGAGCCGCAAGAGCCTGCGCCGGCACCGGCTGTCGACGACCTGGATACCGATTTCGATCTGAGCCTGGACGATCTGGAAGCGGCTTCTCCGGCATCGCTGACTGCTCCGGCTGTTCCTGCTCAAGTTGAGCCCGAGCTGGACGAATTCCCGCTGGATGACGACCTGAGTTTCGAGTCGGTGCTGCAGCAGCAAACCGAAGCCAAGGAAAGCCTGGACGACCTGTCGGATTTCGACCTGGATCTGGGAGAGGATCTGCCTGCCGCGGCGCAAGCCGATGAGGATTTCCTTCTCAGCCTGGATGACGACCTGAAGGATCTGCCGGCTGTCGAGGTACCTACGGTGACCGAAGCTGCGCTCGACGATCTTGAACTGCCTGCGGACTTCGACTTGTCCCTGGCTGACGAGATGGATGCACAGCCCGCTGCCAAGGATGCTTTCGCGTCCGAGCTGGACGATGTCAACGCCGAGCTGGATCGCTTGTCGCAAAGTCTCGAGCAACCAGCGCTGGCCGAGCCGACCTTTACCGCGGAAGACGCTGCGGGCAGTGCCGACGAAGGGGATTTCGATTTCCTTTCCGGCTCCGACGAAGTGGCGACCAAGCTCGATCTGGCCCAGGCCTACATCGACATGGGCGATAACGATGGCGCACGGGATATTCTCGGCGAAGTCATCAGCGAAGGTAACGACGGTCAGAAAAGCGAAGCCAAGGAAATGCTCGCGCGTCTGGTCTGAGTCAGCGCTAGCAGCAAAAAAACGGCAGCCATCGAGGCTGCCGTTTTTGTTTCCGGGCCAATGACGGCGCTTGTGCTGTCAGGCCAGCAGGTCTTCGTAGAAGGCGCCGAACGGCCGGGTGGGGTGGGCGATCTGGATTTCCAGGATCCACAGGCCGACGTTGGGGCACGCCTCGAAGTTGCCCAGGTCGCCCGCTCGATAGATGGCGTGGGGGAAGTCGCTGACCCGATGCCCCTTGATCTCCAGGTTCAGCACCCAGCCCATGGCGCTCGCCTGTTCTTCGGCATAGCGATACAGGGCGGGGCCGGCCACTTTGTGCTCGCTCCAGTGATCGCGGACCCGTTCGAACAGGGTTTGGGCTGCCGCGGCGCAGGCTTGCATCTCGGGATCGTTGCCTGTGACGAAGGCGGCGCCACAATCGCCTTCGTGGCGGTCCCAGACCACCCCCAGGTCGATAAAGAAGATGTCGTTGTCGCCCAGGACCGGATCGCCTTCGGAGCGTTGCTTGAAGGTCTTCAGAGTATTTTCGCCAAAACGCACCAGCGCCGGATGCCAGATCCTGTCCATACCCAGTTCTGCAAGCACCTCCAGCCCCAGTGTGCGAGCCTGGGATTCGAGCATGCCTGGCTGGATGCGTGCGGCTATCTGCGTGATGGCTTCCCAGGTCTTGCGCTTGGCGTGGAGCATGCCTTGCAGGCTGTAGGCGAGGCCTACGGCCTCCTTGTTGATGGCGGTCATTGGTCAGATCCCGGTCGAGTGGATTTATGCTTATCGCTATATATTTATCTATATAACGTTTGCCCTGTTTCTCGCGCCATCCTGTTTGCGCTCGCCGGCACATGATCGGCAAACCTCAACTAAAAGCGGGCCGTGCATGGCGTCTGCTTGCGCGCGCCTTATAATGGCCGCCTTTGCGCATATCAGCAGGCTGTAAGTTCTTGGCAAATATAGATAACGCGGCCGCCGAAATGGCGGCCGCAGGCTTTTTCAGAATCGCGTTGGGTGTCGAATACAAGGGCTCGCGTTATCGCGGCTGGCAGCGTCAGGCTTCCGGTGTCCCAAGTGTCCAGGAAACCCTCGAGAAGGCGCTGTCCCGAGTGGCGGACTCGCCGGTGCTACTGTCTTGCGCCGGGCGTACCGACGCCGGCGTGCACGCCTGCGGGCAGGTGGTGCACTTCGATACCCAGGCCGAGCGTTCGATGAAGGCGTGGGTGATGGGGGCCAATATCAACCTGCCCCACGACATCAGCGTGAGCTGGGCCAAGGTCATGCCGGCGCATTTTCATGCGCGGTTCAAGGCGATTGCCCGCCGCTATCGCTACGTGATCTACAACGACCAGATCCGTCCGGCGCACCTGAACGAGGAGATCACCTGGAATCATCGCCCGCTGGATGTCGAGCGGATGGCCGAGGCGGCCCAGCATCTGGTGGGCACCCATGATTTCAGTGCGTTCCGCGCCGGGCAGTGCCAGGCCAAGTCGCCGATCAAGGAAATCCATCATCTGCGGGTCACCCGGCACGGCAAGATGATTGTCCTGGATATCCGCGCCAGTGCGTTCCTGCATCACATGGTGCGCAATATCGCCGGGGTGTTGATGACCATCGGCGCGGGCGAGCGTCCGGTCGAATGGGCCAGGGAAGTGCTGGAGAGCAGGATTCGCCGTACGGGCGGGGTGACGGCGCATCCTTTCGGGCTGTATCTGGTGCAGGTCGAGTATCACGATGAGTTCGAGTTGCCCGAGCGATACATCGGGCCACATTTCCTCACCGGCTTCTCGGAACTTGACGGCTGACGCCCGGAAAAGCATTTGCTACCATCCGGGACTTTCCCCGGATTTGCCCTGAGGTTTAAACGACATGTCAGCCGTTCGCAGCAAAATTTGTGGGATTACCCGCATTGAGGATGCGTTGGCGGCGGTCGAGGCCGGGGCCGATGCCATCGGGCTGGTGTTCTACGCCAAGAGCCCGCGGGCGGTGAGCGTCCAGCAGGCGCGGGCGATCATTGCCGCGCTGCCGCCGTTCGTGACCCCCGTGGGTCTGTTCGTCAATGCCAGCCGCTGTGAGCTGGGCGAGATCCTCGACGCGGTGCCGCTGGACCTGTTGCAGTTTCACGGCGATGAAACACCGGCGGACTGCGAGGGCTATCACCGGCCCTACATCAAGGCGCTGCGGGTCAAGGCCGGCGACGATATTGCCGGCAGTTGCGCGGCTTATGCGCGGGCCAGCGGCATCCTGCTCGATACCTATGTCGAGGGCGTGCCGGGTGGAACCGGCGAAGCCTTCGATTGGTCACTGGTACCGCAAGGCTTGAGCAAGCCGATCATCCTTGCCGGTGGCTTGACTGCCGAGAATGTCGGCCAGGCGATAGCGCAGGTTCGCCCGTACGCGGTGGATGTCAGCGGTGGGGTGGAGCAGAGCAAGGGCATCAAGGATCACGCAAAGATTCGCGCATTTATGCAGGCCGTTCGCGGCAGCTGTTAGTCGATGTGACGGCTGGCAGTCTGCCGCCGTCCATAACACCACTGTACAAAACAGGCCGGCACCGTCGCTGGGCGGGCCGAAATCGAAGTGGCAACCGCTCTATCCGGGGGTTGCCGGGATGGCTGAGGAGCCGTTCGGTACAGGCAGGTCAAGCTCGCGCTGACCGCGGTAGCGAACAGATCATCGCCGCACACATGAATTTAGCTCAAGGGCATACGCGGGGCCGCGAACCAGAGCGTTCGGGCCGCCGGTACTGGAGAAAGAAAGCATGAGCAACTGGTTAGTAGACAAACTGATCCCTTCGATCATGCGTTCCGAGGTGAAGAAAAGCTCGGTGCCTGAAGGTCTGTGGCACAAGTGCCCATCCTGCGAGGCGGTGCTGTATCGTCCGGAGCTGGAAAAGACCCTGGACGTTTGCCCCAAGTGCAACCATCACATGCGCATCGGTGCTCGCGCCCGCATCGACATCTTCCTCGACGCTGAAGGCCGTGCCGAACTGGGCGCCGACCTGGAGCCGGTAGACCGTCTGAAATTCCGCGACGGCAAGAAGTACAAGGATCGCCTGACCGCGGCCCAGAAGCAGACCGGTGAAAAGGACGCGCTGATTTCCATGAGCGGTACCCTGCTGGGTATGCCGGTGGTGGTGTCGGCGTTCGAGTTCTCCTTCATGGGCGGCTCCATGGGCGCCATCGTTGGCGAGCGTTTTGTGCGTGCCGCCAACTACGCGCTGGAAAAACGTTGCCCTATGATCTGCTTCTCCGCTTCCGGCGGTGCGCGGATGCAGGAGGCGCTGATCTCCCTGATGCAAATGGCCAAGACTTCCGCGGTGCTGGCGCGCCTGCGTGAAGAAGGGCTGCCATTCATTTCCGTGTTGACCGACCCGGTCTACGGTGGCGTTTCCGCCAGTCTGGCCATGCTGGGTGACGTGATTGTCGCCGAGCCCAAGGCCCTGGTCGGTTTCGCCGGTCCTCGCGTGATCGAGCAGACCGTGCGTGAAAAACTGCCGGAAGGTTTCCAGCGCAGCGAGTTCCTGCTGGAGCATGGTGCCATCGACATGATCATCCCGCGCCAGGAGCTGCGTCCGCGCCTGGGCAACCTGCTGGCTCAGCTGATGGGCTTGCCGACGCCTGAGTTTGTCGCCGCGCCTGTCGAGGCGATTGTGGTGCCACCGGTGCCTGCAAACATATGACCGAACGTACCCTTGGCGACTGGCTTGCCTACCTTGAGCAGTTGCATCCGTCAGCCATCGACATGGGGCTGGAGCGCTCGCAAGAAGTAGCATCCCGCATGGGATTGGGCAGGCTGGCGCCTCGGGTCATCACGGTGACCGGTACCAACGGCAAGGGTTCTACCTGTGCGTTCGTGGCGTCTTTGCTGCGAGCCCAGGGGCTGAAGGTCGGTGTCTACAATTCTCCCCATCTGTTGCGCTACAACGAGCGCGTGCAGATCGATGGTGTCGAAGCCAGCGATGCCGAGCTGTGCGAGGCCTTTGTCGCGGTCGAGGCCGGGCGCGGTGAAATTTCCCTGACCTATTTCGAGATGGGCACTTTGGCGGCCTTCTGGCTGTTCCAGCGTGCCGGTCTCGATGCTGTGGTGCTGGAAGTAGGCCTGGGCGGGCGCCTGGACGCGGTCAATTTGGTGGATTCCGATCTGGCGCTGGTCACCAGCATCGGCGTCGACCATGCCGATTATCTGGGCGACACCCGTGAATCCGTGGCCTTCGAGAAGGCCGGCATTTTCCGCCAGGGTGCGCCTGCGCTCTGCGGTGACCTGAATCCTCCTCAACCCCTGCTGGATAAGGCGCGTGAGTTGAACTGCCCGTTCTTCCTGCGGGGTCGTGATTTCGACCTGGGAATTACTGAGGTGAACTGGCAGTGGCGCGGTCTCGATGCGCGGGGCAATGCCGTCGAGCTGCGCGACTTACCGCTGCTCGATCTGCCCATGGAGAACGCCGCGCTGGCCTTGCAGGCCTATTTGCTGCTGGGGCTGCCTTGGCAGGCCGAGCGCATCGCCGAAGCTTTGCGGCAGACGCGAGTGGTCGGGCGCCTGGATCGCCGTCAGTTCGAATGGCAAGGCAAGCGCCTGAACCTGCTGCTGGATGTCGGGCACAACCCCCATGCCGCGGAGTATCTGGCCGAGCGCCTGATGCGCCGACCGGTGGCGGGTAAGCGCCTGGCGGTATTCGGCCTGTTGGCGGACAAGGATCTGGAGGGTGTGGTTGCTCGTCTGGATGCCTGTGTCGAGCATTGGGCGGTGGCGCCGCTGGATTCTGCTCGAGCGCGTCCCGTTGCGGACTTGCAGGCGGCACTGGAGAACCTTGGGGCTTCGGTAACGTCTTATGAGAGTGTGGCTGCTGCGCTGGAAGGGCAGTGCGCGCAGGCTACGGCCGAAGACGAGATTCTGCTGTTCGGATCTTTTTATTGTGTTGCCGAGGCGCTCGAGTGGCTCGCCCGGCGCTCCACGGAGGAAGCTGCACATGGCTATGCTGGATAACGTCTACAAGCAGCGAATGGTTGGGGCCCTGGTTCTGGTGGCGTTGGCGGTGATTTTCCTGCCGATGCTGTTTTCCCGCGAAGATGAGCAGCGGCATGTCAATGTCGAAGCGCCAGCAGTGCCTCAGACACCTGCGGTAACCCAGGTGCAGATCGAGCCAGTAGTGGTGCCCGAGCCGCAGGCCCTGCCACAGGAGCCGGTACCCACCGATGAAGAGGTGGCCAAGCAGGTCGCGCCTTCGATGCCGATTGCTCCAGGTGCCCCGGTTGCTTCGGCTCCAGCTCCAGTCCCGGCTCCGGCGGCGCCACCAGTCGCCGCGAGCAAACCAGTGGCTCCGCCGCCGGCACCAGCGCCCAAGCCGGCTCCTGCCCAGCCGATTGCCGCAGCGCCAACCAAGCCCGATGCGACCCCAAGTCGTGTCGATGCGAATGGCCTGTCGGTCAGTTGGTCGGTGCAACTGGCCAGCCTGTCCAGTCGGGAAAGTGCTGAAAACTTGCAGAAAACCCTGCGCAGCCAGGGTTACAACGCCTATATCCGTTCCGCCGATGGCAAGAACCGGGTGTTCGTCGGCCCGTTGATCGAGCGGGCCGAGGCAGATCGCCTGCGCGACTTGCTGAGCCGTCAGCAGAACCTCAAGGGCTTTGTCGTGCGCTTCCAGCCTGAGCGCGGTTAAGGCTATCGCCTTGATTTGCAAAGCACAGTGAATCGCAGCTTACCGACGGCCATGCGCTCTGTTAAAATGCGCCGCCTTATCCGTCTGTAGGCTGCACTGTGCCATTTACCTGGGTTGACTGGGCGATCGTTGCAATCATCGCCATCTCCGCTTTGATCAGTTTGAGTCGCGGCTTCGTCAAAGAAGCGCTGTCGCTGCTTACCTGGATCGTCGCAGGAGTCGTTGCCTGGATGTTTGGCGGTTCTCTGTCCGAATACCTCAGCGGATACATCGAGACTCCCTCGGCTCGCGTGATCGCGGGCTGTGCCATCATGTTTGTCGCCACTTTAATCGTGGGCGCAATGATCAATTATCTTATCGGCGAATTGGTTCGCGTCACCGGGCTATCCGGGACCGATCGATTTCTGGGCATGGCCTTCGGCGCGGCGCGTGGCGCGTTGCTGGTGGTCGTGGCAGTCGGGCTGTTGAGCCTGGGACCGGTACAACAGGATTCCTGGTGGCAGCAGTCGCGACTGGTGCCACAATTTCTATTGGTTGCAGACTGGTCAAAAAACCTCATATTGGGGTGGAGCAGTCAGTGGCTGGCCAGCGGTATCAGCGTACCCGCTGAAATACCGTTCAAGGAACAACTCTTACCGGCCAAAACGCCTCAGTAAGATGTGTTCAGTTCAGTTTCATTAAGTAGGGGTTGCGTCGCATGTGTGGCATCGTCGGTATCGTCGGTAAGTCGAACGTCAATCAGGCGCTGTATGACGCGCTAACCGTCCTCCAGCACCGCGGCCAGGACGCTGCCGGTATCGTGACCAGCCATGATGGCCGGTTATTCCTGCGCAAGGACAACGGCCTGGTCCGTGACGTTTTTCATCAACGGCACATGCAGCGCCTGGTCGGTCACATGGGTATTGGCCATGTGCGTTATCCGACCGCTGGCAGCTCGACTTCGGCCGAAGCTCAACCGTTTTACGTCAACTCGCCTTACGGCATTACCCTGGCGCATAACGGTAACCTGACCAACGTTGAACAGCTGGCCAAGGAGATCTACGAATCTGACCTGCGCCACGTCAACACCAATTCCGATTCGGAAGTCCTGCTCAACGTCTTCGCTCACGAGCTGGCCCAGCGTGGCAAGCTGCAACCGACCGAAGAAGACGTGTTCGCCGCCGTGACCGACGTGCACAACCGTTGTGTTGGTGGTTATGCGGTAGTGGCCATGGTCACCGGTTATGGCATCGTCGGCTTCCGCGACCCTCACGGTATTCGCCCGATCGTTTTCGGTCAGCGTCACACCGACGAAGGCGTCGAGTACATGATCGCCTCCGAAAGCGTGTCCCTGGATGTGCTGGGCTTCACCCTGATCCGCGACCTGGCGCCGGGCGAAGCGGTCTACATCACTGAAGACGGCAAGCTGCACACTCGCCAGTGCGCGACCAATCCGAAACTGACTCCGTGCATCTTCGAGCACGTCTACCTGGCGCGTCCGGACTCGATCATCGACGGTGTGTCGGTGTACAAGGCGCGTCTGCGCATGGGCGAGAAGCTGGCCGAGAAGATCCTGCGCGAGCGTCCGGATCACGATATCGACGTGGTCATCCCGATTCCGGATACCAGCCGTACCGCGGCGCTGGAGCTGGCGAACCACCTGGGCGTCAAGTTCCGCGAAGGCTTCGTGAAGAACCGCTACATCGGCCGTACCTTCATCATGCCGGGCCAGGCCGCACGCAAGAAATCCGTGCGCCAGAAGCTCAACGCCATCGAGCTGGAATTCCGCGGCAAGAACGTGATGCTGGTGGATGACTCCATCGTTCGCGGCACCACCTGCAAGCAGATCATCCAGATGGCTCGTGAAGCCGGCGCGAAGAATGTCTACTTCTGCTCCGCAGCGCCGGCCGTGCGTTTCCCGAACGTGTACGGCATCGACATGCCGAGCGCTCACGAACTGATCGCACACAATCGTTCGACTCAGGATGTGGCCGATCTGATCGGCGCCGACTGGCTGATCTATCAGGATCTGCCTGACCTGATCGAGGCGGTCGGTGGTGGCAAGATCAAGATCGAGAACTTCGACTGCGCGGTGTTCGATGGCAAATATGTCACTGGCGACGTCGACGAGGCCTACCTGAACAAGATCGAGAACGCCCGTAACGATGCCTCCAAGGCCAAGACCCAGGCGGTCAGTGCAATCATCGATCTGTACAACAACTGATTTAGAGCATTAAAGACATAAGGAGTAGGCGGCATGAGTCAGGATTGGGATGCCGGTCGGCTGGACAGCGACCTTGATGGCGTAGCTTTCGATACCCTGGCCGTGCGCGCCGGCCAACACCGTACCCCGGAAGGGGAGCATGGTGATCCGATGTTCTTCACCTCCAGCTACGTGTTCCGTACGGCCGCCGATGCGGCCGCGCGGTTCGCCGGCGAGGTGCCGGGCAATGTCTATTCCCGCTACACCAACCCGACCGTGCGGGCGTTCGAAGAACGCATCGCCGCCCTGGAAGGCGCCGAGCAGGCCGTGGCCACCGCCACCGGCATGGCGGCCATTCTCTCGGTGGTCATGAGCTTGTGCAGCGCGGGCGATCATGTCTTGGTTTCGCGCAGTGTGTTTGGTTCGACCATCAGCCTGTTCGAAAAGTATTTCAAGCGCTTCGGTATCGAAGTCGATTACGTGCCCCTGGCGGACCTGTCCGGCTGGGATGCGGCGATCAAGGCCAATACCAAGCTGCTGTTCGTTGAATCGCCGTCCAACCCGCTCGCCGAGTTGGTGGATATCGCAGCGCTGTCCGAAGTGGCTCACGCCAAGGGCGCGATGCTGGTGGTCGACAACTGTTTCTGCACGCCGGCGCTGCAGCAGCCGCTGAAGCTGGGTGCGGACGTGGTGGTGCACTCGGCGACCAAGTTCATCGACGGCCAGGGTCGTTGCATGGGCGGTGTGGTGGCTGGTCGCAGCGAACAGATGAAAGAAGTGGTGGGTTTCCTGCGTACCGCGGGGCCGACCCTGAGCCCGTTCAACGCCTGGATCTTCCTCAAAGGCCTCGAGACCCTCAACCTGCGTATGCGCGCCCATTGTGCCAATGCCCAGGCCCTGGCCGAATGGCTGGAGCAGCAGGATGGCATCGAGAAGGTGCACTACGCCGGTCTGCCAAGCCATCCGCAATACGAACTGGCCAAGCGTCAGCAGCGTGGTTTCGGCGCGGTGGTGAGCTTCGAGGTCAAGGGTGGCAAGGAAGGGGCCTGGCGTTTTATCGACGCCACTCGCCTGATTTCCATTACTGCCAACCTGGGTGACAGCAAGACCACTATCACTCATCCGAGCACCACCTCTCACGGCCGTCTGGCGCCGCAAGAGCGTGAAGCGGCGGGCATCCGTGACAGCCTGATTCGTATCGCTGTCGGCCTTGAGGATGTGGTGGACCTGCAAGCCGACCTGGCGCGCGGCTTGGCAGCCTTGTGATCGAGTTGTCCGAACAGCAGAGCATTGCCAACGGCCGCGTCGCGCTGGTGACAGGCGCGGCACGGGGTATCGGCCTGGGCATCGCTGCCTGGCTGATCAGCGAAGGCTGGCAGGTAGTGCTGACCGACCTGGACCGTGTACGCGGCTCCCAGGTGGCCAAGGTCCTGGGTGACAGCGCTTGGTTCATCGGTATGGATGTGGCGGATGAAGCGCAGGTTGCCCTGGGTGTCGCCGAAGTGCTGGGGCAGTTCGGGCGCCTCGATGCGCTGGTGTGCAACGCAGCGGTCGCCGATCCACGCAACATCACCCTGGAAAGCCTCGACCTGGCTTACTGGAATCGGGTGCTGGCGGTGAACCTCAGTGGTCCGATGCTTCTGGCCAAGCACTGTGCGCCGTATCTGCGCGCTCACGGCGGAGCCATCGTCAACCTGGCGTCTACCCGTGCCCGGCAATCGGAACCTGACACTGAAGCCTATGCGGCGAGCAAGGGCGGTCTGCTGGCCTTGACCCATGCGCTGGCCATGAGCCTGGGGCCGGAGATTCGGGTCAATGCGGTCAGCCCCGGCTGGATCGACGCCCGGGATCCGGCGGCGCGTCGGGCCGAACCTTTGAGCGATGCCGATCATGCCCAGCATCCAGCGGGCAGGGTAGGGACGGTCGAAGATGTGGCGGCGATGGTGGCGTGGCTGTTGTCGAAGAACTCCGGTTTTGTCACTGGCCAGGAGTTCGTGGTCGATGGCGGCATGAGCAAGAAAATGATTTATCGCGATTGATGACGCGTGGAGGATGCAACGAGCGCGGCTTGAGGTCGTTGGTGTTGTTGGTCCCTTCTGCAGGCTTTGTCGTGATTTTGTCTTTTTCAGAAAAACTTCAAGCAGGGTATTGACTTAGCATCGGTATCTGCGTAAATTTCGCGGCCTCAACGAAGCAAAGGGTGATTAGCTCAGCCGGGAGAGCATCTGCCTTACAAGCAGAGGGTCGGCGGTTCGATCCCGTCATCACCCACCACTTCTTGAGTGTCTTTCGAAAGAAAGGCGGAGGCTTCCACGGAAGCATCCAACCGACGCGCAGCGGTAGTTCAGTCGGTTAGAATACCGGCCTGTCACGCCGGGGGTCGCGGGTTCGAGTCCCGTCCGCTGCGCCATATCTACTTGAGGGAATACTGAACGCCCTCAGGTGACGAAGAAGCCACAGGCTCTTCGGATCGATAGCAAAGACCCTGGTCGAAAGGCCGGGGTTTTTTGTTTTCGGAATCCGGCTTTTTTCGATGCCGCTCCGGCAGTCGATATTTCCCCCTCTGCAAAGCCGCAAAAAAACCGCCTTATGGGCGGTTTTTTTATTTGGAGAAGAGCGAGGTTATCAGAGCCCCAGCTTGTCCCGCAGGCTGTAATACCAGGCACCCAACGCAGTGAATGGGGTGCGCAACAGCTGGCCGCCAGGGAAGGGGTAGTGCGGCAGCTCGGCAAAGGCGTCAAAACGCTCTGCCTGGCCGCGCAGGGCCTCTGCCAGTACCTTGCCCGCCAGATGGGTGTAGGTGACGCCATGGCCGCTGCAGCCCTGGGAGTAGTAGATGTTGTCGCCCAGGCGTCCGACTTGCGGCAGGCGCGACAGGGTCAGCAGGAAGTTGCCGGTCCAGGCGTAGTCGATCTTCACGTCCTTGAGTTGCGGGAAGGCCTTGAGCATCTTCGGTCGGATGATTGCTTCGATATTCGCCGGATCGCGGGCGCCATACACCACGCCGCCGCCGAAGATAAGGCGCTTGTCGGCGGAAAGGCGGTAGTAGTCCAGCAGGTAGTTGCAGTCCTCGACGCAGTAGTCCTGGGGGAGCAGGCTTTTTGCTAGCTCATCGCTCAAGGGTTCGGTAGTGATGACCTGGGTGCCGCACGGCATCGATTTGGCGGCCAGCTCCGGCACCAGGTTGCCCAGGTAGGCATTGCCCGCGACTATGACGAACTTGGCCCTGACTTTGCCTTGTGGGGTGTGTATCACCGGATTGGTGCCGCGCTCGATGCGCACCGCAGGGGATTGCTCGTAGATGACGCCGCCCAGGGACTCCACGGCTGCCGCTTCGCCCAATGCCAGGTTGAGTGGGTGGATGTGTCCACCGCTCATGTCGAGCATGCCGCCCTGGTACAGGTCACAGGCGACGACTTCGCGAATGCGGCTCTGATCCAGCAATTCCAGCTGGGTGTGGCCGTAGCGCTCCCACAGGCGCTTCTGCGACTCCAGATGGCCCATCTGCTTTCTGGTGATGGCGGCGAACACTCCGCCGTCCTTCAAGTCGCACTGGATTTGATACTTGGCGACCCGCTCACGAATGATCCTGCCGCCTTCGAAGGCCATCTGACCAAGCAGCTGAGCCTGCTTGGGGCCGACACTGCGCTCAATCACATCAATATCGCGGCTATAGCTGTTGACGATCTGCCCACCGTTACGCCCGGAAGCGCCGAAGCCAACCTTGGCCGCTTCCAGGACGGTGACTTTAAAACCGTTCTCAAGCAGGAACAGGGCGCTGGACAGGCCGGTGTAACCGGCACCGATCACGCAGACATCGGTTTCCACATCATCTTGCAGTGACGGGCGGGCTGGAGCAGCGTTGGCTGACGCCGCGTAATACGACTGTGGGTAAGGAGTGTTCGCCATCCTGTAACCTCTGTTTAATATTCTTGACGATTGCGTCGATCCTACCTGAGTTGAAAAACGCCTACCAGCCATCGAAAAATCTTCTTGCTGAGCCCGAAAAATAAAAATTCGCATATTCAGAGGGTTAGCTGCAAAAAAGGTGTTGACACCCCTCCGGAATTCCGTAGAATGCCGCCTCACAGCAGGCACGTAGCTCAGTTGGTTAGAGCACCACCTTGACATGGTGGGGGTCGTTGGTTCGAGTCCAATCGCGCCTACCAAACAAAATCCGCTCTGCTGGGCGGTCTGGAAGGGCCCACCGAAAGGTGGGCCCTTTTTTGTTGTCTGCGGTTTTCAAAACCTTTGCAAAAACTCCCATTCAAAAGGCCGAATCGGCGCCCACCTTCAGGAACGCGATCTCTTTTTCGGTGTGCCTCTCCAGATAGTGTTTCGTCATCTTCTATGAGGTCGTAGGCGTGTGCAGCTCCAAGGCTTTGCTGAAGTCCTCGACAGATAGTCTGGCGTAACAGAGGTCCAGTGGTCCTTGGCGTCTATCTGCTCGTGCCTGCGCACCTTGGGTTTGTTGTGGATCAGGTAGGGCGATACCAGTAGTGATTGCATGCAATCGTCCACGACATCGCGCAGGGCCTTCCCCATATTGATCTTCAGATGAAGTGGGGTTTCATGACTCTGGGGCTTCCCAAGCGACTCCGGTTTGGCAGCCTGGTACAGGCGGCCGAGAGTCAGTTGGAGCACGGGCTGATGAAGGATAAGGGCGAGTAGATGTTGATGATCGGCACTCGTATCGTTCAGAAGGTCGGTGGTATCTAAACAGCCAAAGTAGTGCGCATCCGGTACGGTTCCGGCAATAGTGTGCCGGCACTATTGTCGGCAACATTTCAGGGTATTCAGGCGAGTCCTCCTCGACGCTCAACGCTTCATGGCCTGCGAGCCGGATTTAGCCGATATAGCCTTCTGGCTGAATCAGGCGTTTCTCGTCGAGATCGTGACCACGCGGGCATCCTGGCCGGGGTCCTGGTAGTAGGGCTTCATTGCAACATCGGGTGATCGGGGGATCCTGTGCCAGGGTGGCGTGCTCAAGCTGGGTCGGACTGATCTTGTCACCACCCACCTATAGGCACCGGAAAGGAGTAGCGAAAGCTTCTGGAAGGCGCGGCCGCCCGTCACCAGATTTACGTCCAGCGCTATGTCAGCGGAAGCGGCATTCTTCAGCAAGCTGATCAGGGAGGCCAGGGCTCGTGTCTGGGAAGGTTTTAACTTCAGGACAATTTGCTGAGCATCCACAATGGCCTCAGGAGCGCTCTCAGCTGATCTTGGCGAGTTTGTAGACTGCGAGGTTGAGTTCAGCGCCACCATGCTTGGCAAGGTGGTCCGGGTGGTGGTTCGGTTCAAGATACTGGCGGCCAAGGACTGATCGTGTTGGCAGGATTTCAGGGTTACGTTAAAAAATGAGAGGATCAGATTGGAACTTTTTCATAAAAAATCGTCATATTATGCTGTATGGATATACAGCATTTTGGCTATGGAGGGCCCTCACTTTTCTAACTTGAGATTGATATATGGCAATTTATGTCGACACTCCATACGTATTCACTCCGAATCCCAATGCTGATAACGGTCCTCAAATTCAGTCGATCCTGAACGCCGGTTATCGCTGGCTGCAGATCAATGGCACCGAGTGCCCAATAGGGACCACGGTCCTCCTGAACCGCGACGACAACTGGCCATATAGCGGCCAGATCATCGAGCCCGCGCCGGGGATCGACAAGGTTACGATCGATTGCAGTGGGGTGGGACGAAACCCCGACCTTCCTTCGGATCCAAGCTACGCGGCGATTGACTACGAGGGCAACGTCCGGCCAGGGAGCTACCTGACTGCTTTGGCTGGAGTGAACACAACCCAGATTTTCGTTGCCGACACGACCCCTTACACGAACGGATCATGGATTGTGATTTCGGATGCCTCAACCGATTTCGGCACCTACTCGATGCCGCTGGATGGGCCAATGGAGGTCCGGCAGGTGATCTATGTCCTGGCCGACTCCCTGATCGTCAACCGGGTCATCAAGCGCGAGCACCCGGAAAACGCGATTGTCGCCCTGTGCGACCCCATCAAGAACGTATACATCCGAAACCTGGAGTTCACCGGGAACTGCGCGGTGGGCCTGCACATGCACTACGCCCAGCACTGCGTGATTGAGAACATCACCTCGGTGGACTGGACTGGTCGATGTATGCTGCTGCTCGACAATGGCGGCGAGTACAACACCATCATCAACAGCTACTGCACTGGTACCGAGCCCGGTATTGAGGATGATCAAAATACCTGGGGTGTAGTTGTAGAGGGCCAGGATTCAACAAGGATTATCAACTCTGGCGGCGAAAGCTGCGGTGTTGGTCAGGGGATGAATTACTGTATTGATACTGTTTCTGTTAATGCGATGGGACGTTTCAATACGGTAAACGTTGGCGTTTATACAGCGTCCATTCGTTCTGGGCTGCTTCGTCCGCAAGTAGCGTCACCAATTGCCTTGGACACAGTCATTACCGATGACTGCGAAGACTGCTACATTGTTGAGCCTATCCTTTTCGTGTAACTCAATCTGGTAAAAGACTGCTGATTCAAGTGTCTGCCTGTTCGATCAGGTGGGCACTCTGATTTCTAGATTTGCCCACCATCCGATCGATATTGAGTTGTTAAAAGGCTATCACCAATTTGTCCTATCATATTGCTGTTTGATCGGGGTTAGCCATCCTATAGGCCTGTGGAGAGAGTTGCTGAGATAAATAAAATTATGGGAATTTTAAAATGTAGTGGTCATCTATCCGGTACTTTGGGTGGAACGTTTGAACATAGTTTGTTGGTTGTAATACCTGCCGGGGGTATGCAGAGTCTTTGAAAGATGGCTTTTTGTGTCCAGGCAAGGAGTTGCTTCTGGCTCTTGATGTCAATAGGGTTCAAGTGCTGAGTGCTCTTGAGTTATTAGTGAACAAGAATCTTCTGAAATTATTTTCAGCAGACCCAAAAAGGTTGGGCCTGCTGGAAATTTAAAGTCGAATTGAGACTCTGTATCTGAACGGATCAGGGTTTATATTTTTGTAAGTAGAGGGCGTGTGGCTGTTACTGTTGCGCCTGTGTCACAGCCGATATCGCCATTTTTAAAGCCTGTGATTATGTTATTCATGACAATGGCTTCTGTTTCTTTGCCGTAACAGTAGACTCCCCACTCGCCATTTGGTGGGCAGTCAATGACGGAATCTTTTATAATGACTTTTTGCGAGTCTATAATTGCAATTGCAATGGGCGACTTGTTTTGGGTTGCTCTGCATGACTGAATCAATACTTGTGTTGATCCGTCGATCTGGATCGAAGCGTCATTTGAGCTTTCAATGTCGCAATTACTGATCATCAAATTTTCAGCTTTTGCCAATATTCCCTGAGTTCCTGGGTTTTTAATTCGTATATTGGTAAGTGATAGGCCGGTTATTTGGTTGTTGGTGGAAATGCTGCGAGCATTTATGGCTGGGCCGTGACCACTTTTTGTGTTGATGATGACGTTTGAAATTGTGGTGTTTATGAGTGTTGTTTTGCTTTTGATTTCAATCGGTATATTTATTGATATTGCACCAGTAACAGTGGCGTTGTAGTTATTTATAGATAGTCCGTTTATGAAGTTTCCTGAGGAGTCGTATTCTATGTCCGCATGGGATATAGCAGCCCCAGCGCTGCAGTTTGTAGCGGTGCACCCCGTTAATCCAGAAAGTCTGGAGCTTTCGATGACGAAGGCAGTATCTGTGACACCGCTTGCAATGCAGTTTGATGTCAGAATTTGTTCTCCAGAAGTGAAGAAGCCATCTGACTTTCTAGTAAGGTCCGGTCCACAATCTATAGCACTGCAACCGGATATTGTTGATCGGCTGGAGCGACCTGCAATAGCAAAGGCCACCCCCGAATAGTTTTTCGTATCGCCAATTGTATTTTTAACAATGCAGTTATTGATGCTGCTGTCATTACAGTTGCATAAGACAATTCCACAACTTCTGCGGCTGTCTCCTAAAATGTTGGCCCGGTTTTTTTGGTTAACGTCCACGGTAAGTTCTGATATTTTGTAGCTGCTTGGCCTGTCACTATAAATTGCATATTCAGCAGTACTATTCTTGTCCAGCGTCAGAATGGTTCTTGATGAACCATTGCCAAGTAGGCTCAAATTGTCTTTGTTCAGGTGTATAGTCTTGGATATGAGGTAGTTTCCATCTGGAAAATATAAAGTTCCTCCTTTTTTGTCGATGGCATTTAGCGCCTGATCAATGGCTTCAATATCATCTGTTACCCCGTTTCCAACTGCTCCGAACCATCTGACATTAATAAGATTTTTAGTCTGGAGCTGGCGATGCCATCGGCCATTAGGCGATAAACTGCTTTTTATGACAAGAGCACCGTCAGCATTGTCAGTTGACTTTTCATCCCAAAAAAAATGACCACCTCCTCCATCGCCGGAAAGCGTATGGTTAATCACAAAAATCGACTGAGTTGAAGTTGGGGCTAGGGTCTTAAGAGCTTCTATGTTTTTTGCGAAATTGGCATCTTTTAAGTTGTCATTTTTATAAGCAGCTGGTGCTGATCTCGCCGTGGATGACATGAGCAGAGCGGAAGTGGCAGCTAGAAGAGAGAGCAATCGTCGACGGTTTGTGGGAAGTGGTTCTTTATTTTTCTTAGGGTTCATGTTTTTTCCGAATTCAAGGAGCTAGGGTGGCAGGCGTGGCTTCATCGTGCCATCACCTCGCTAGTCTAACTCGAATGTGTCCATGTTGGGATAGATGCTGATTTAGACGCATCGCTCCACCTGATGATGTGACGGAGGTCAAGATACTTGAGGCTTTGTGAGGCGGATGCTAATCATCGTCTACGACAACCATTGGGCGATGTTTTGTTCGCTGGCGGTAGAGGCGTGGCTCATATCTGGAGCTGTGCTGACGGCTGAAGTAGAACCTCTAATGTTAGGGGAAAATGAGAATTTTAGGAATTGTCCTACATCCTAAAGCTATTCTGACTGATAGAACCTTACTTCTGGAAATCACGAGGGAGTAAGACGTGCGTAAGTTAGTATTTTGGGGGATGTTGTGTTCACAGCTTTTTACATTTTCGCATGCGGCACCTGGGAGCAATTATTTCAATATCCCAGACTGGTCGGGCGACCAGGAGTCATGCCCTCTGCCACGAGATATCAAGGCCAGGACGGGGGTTTTTACTGCACCGGCCAAAAATGAGGGTGCTGAATGGGTAGGCGTGTTGGTTGATGGCGTCATGGAGGCTGTTACCAACTTCGAGAAAAGCTATTTTGTATTGACCCACCAAGGTGTCGATAAAGTTGGTTTTATAAATAACTGTATCTATGTGACCTCCGGTGGTAGGTATTTGAATATGCATCTTGATCTTGGTAGCAATTACAAACAGGTTATGTGGATTGGGAACTCGCTGTCATGGAAAGAGTCTCGGGACTTTTCCTCATCGACGATCCTGGAGTGCACTGATACCTATAGAGATGCGTGCAGTTTTTACTTGAGGTAAATGTCTCTGTTTGCGTGGATAGGCTTTGCCATTCTTTGAGTTGTCGACATGCTTCCTCCCTCCAGGCTATGCCGTTGTCTTTTTGGTACCCTTGATGCCTATGTATTTCATGACATTTTTGTGACACTTTTAAGTCGGCTGCGGTCTGTATGTACGTTCCCTGTGCGATGCGGGCAGGGTGTGGTCGGGTAGGGTGCAGGTATGAAGAGCAGAGCGACGGTTATTTGTGCACACGGAGGGCACATTCTTTTTGTCCGCAAGGATCGCTCCAAGTGGTCTTTACCGGGTGGCAAGGTCGAGCCTGGGGAGTCTCTCGCTGCTGCCGCGATACGTGAGTTGCGGGAAGAGACAGGGTTGGATGCCAGTGAGCCTCTATACATCCTGGAGTTCGAAGCCGGCAATGTGCGGCATCATGTGTTCGAGGTTGCCGTGGCTAATGCCGGGGATGCCCGTCCCTTGAATGAAATTGCGGCCATCGCTTGGCATGCCTATGGAGCTGCCAGCGAGCTGGATGCAACGGCCGCCACCAAGAGTATCGTGAGTTCGTTTTTACGCCGCCTGTAACCGAGGTGTTATCGATTCATGAAGAAGCCCGCCTTGCGCGGGCTTTTGTTTTTCCGGCCAGTAGGCTAAATGGTCGGCGAGCGGTTTTCTCGCAGCCGAGTGCCAATCGCTTGCCCTGTGAGTGGTACAGTCGCGTTTTCACGGCGAGGTAGCATGATGCGGGTGTTGATGGCGGTAATGGTCGCGGCGTTGCTGGCAGGGTGTGCCGGCTCGGCGATGAATGAGGCGCGTTCGAAGAGCCCCTACAAGGTGCTCTCGTCGGCCAAGGCGGAGCAGGTCGTGGTGCAGTGCGTGCAGTTTGCCTGGCAGGACGAAGCTGTGTTCGGTGTGGATGCGTCGGCCTATCTGGAACCTGCCAAGGTGGGTGGATACACGGTCTATACCCGTTCGGCGGAGTCCTTTGCCGATATTCGGGGGCAGGCTTCGGGTACCACCGTCAATTATTACGCGACCCAGGACGACTGGGTTGCCAAGCGTAGACTGGCTGCGTTGGCAACTTGCCTGTAATTCCTTTCCTGAACATTATCCAGTAAACCGATCATGAACCCGGCTTTTGCCGGGTTTATGTTTTTTTTGGGGATGTCTGCTGGTTGTTCTGAGCGCTTAGTTAGCACAGGGATAATTAAATTCGTTCTTTTATTTGCTTGTGTAGGTTATTTGCCTTTCTCTCTGTAGGTTTGCGCTGTAATTGTTTTCTTGAAGTCCCGGCTTTGTTGGAATGCGACAATTGGCTTGGCATTCTGTATGTGGGAGGCAGTAGACAAAGCACTGATTTGGACTAGTTTAAAAGTTCTCCTCAAGGAGGGTTTTTTATTTGATCAAAGGAGTGAAGAAACATGAATAAACCATTAGTTCAACTGAAACACGGTCGTGTCGTATCCCCATCCAGTCGTGGTGCTGTCGCCGTCGAACTGGGGCTGCTCGGCACCTGGCAGGTCAACGAGATGGAAGGTGGAAAAAACTTCCCGGACCTGGTGGGCGGACCTTTCCAGGCACCTTACGAGAGTGACGTCGCCAGCGTTGTACCACCGGCTGATGGGCATATCCTCAGCGGCGGCAAGACCGACGAGCGTGATTGCCTCAATTTCACCAATGAGGAAATGTCGAAGAAGCTTGGACGTTCGTTCTCCTGGCCATTGCTCAACGTCGATCCGGGGCAGGTGTTCCGGGTCAAGTGGGAGTACACCGCTCCTCATGTGACCCGTGGTTACAGCTGGTTCATCACCAAGGATGGCTGGGCCCCGCAACAGCGTATCAGCCGTGCGCAACTGGAGCCGCAGGCTTTCTTCAAGGACTTCTACACACAAGTTCCGTATGACCAGCACGGCGATGAAATGAAAGCCAAGGTCGAACATCAAGTGACCCTGCCCAAGAACAAGAGAGGCCATCACGTGATTGTTCTGGCGTGGATTGTTGCCGACACCGGTAATGCGTTCTATCAGGCGTTCGACGTCGACTTCAAATAACGGCAGATGTTGTCATTCTCTTTAAATGGTTCTGAAGGATTAGAACGTGAACAAGATCAACTTTGCATCGGTAAAGACCCAGGCTAATGATTCGGCATCCTTGATGCCGTCGATCGCTGGCAAGAAGATTCTCATGGGCTTCTGGCACAACTGGCCGGCAGGTCCCAGTGACGGCTACCAACAGGGGCAGTTCGCCAACCTCGACCTGGTGGATGTACCCAAGGAGTACAACGTGGTGGCGGTGGCCTTCATGAAGGGCAACGGCATTCCCACCTTCAAGCCCTACAACCTGTCGGACGAGGAGTTCCGACGCCAGGTTGGCGTGCTCAACAGCCAGGGGCGGGCGGTGCTGATTTCCCTTGGCGGTGCGGATGCTCATATCGAGTTGCACAAAGGCAACGAGCAAGCGCTGGCCAACGAAATCATCCGTCTGGTGGAAACCTATGGTTTCGACGGGCTGGACATCGACCTCGAGCAGAGCGCCATCGACTTTGCCGACAACAAGACTGTGCTGCCCGCGGCGCTCAAGCTGGTGAAGGATCACTACGCAGGTGAGGGCAAGCATTTCATCATCAGCATGGCGCCGGAGTTTCCTTATCTCGTCACCGGTGGCAAGTATGTCGGTTACATCCAGGCGCTGGACGGCTACTACGATTTCATCGCGCCGCAGTACTACAACCAGGGCGGTGATGGTTTGTGGGTCCAGGAAGCCAACGGTGGGCAGGGTGCCTGGATTGCCCAGAACAACGACGCGCTGAAGGAAGACTTTCTGTTTTATCTGACCGAGAGCCTGGTCACCGGTACTCGTGGCTATATCGCCATCCCTGCCGACAAGTTCGTGATCGGTCTGCCGGCCAACGTCGATGCGGCGGCGACCGGGTATGTCATTGATCCAGCGGCGGTGAGCAATGCCTTCAAGCGTCTGGATCGTGCCGGATTGCCGATCAAGGGGCTGATGACCTGGTCGGTCAACTGGGATGATGGCCTCAACAAGTACGGCGTCCGTTACAACTGGGAGTTCCGTGATCGTTATGCGCCACTGATTCATGGCGGCGGTGGCGAAGAGCGACCTTCGGCGCCGGGCAATCTGTTTTCTCCGGCGCAGACGGAAAACAGCGTGACCTTGAGCTGGAGTGCTGCCCACGGCGTTCGTCCGATCGAGTTCTACACCCTGTTCCGCGATGGCAAACCGGTGGCCCAGACGGCCTCGCTGACCTTGAAGGACGAGGGGCTGAAAACCGATACGCTGTACAGCTACTTTGTCAGCGCCACGGATACCCAGGGTAATCAGTCGCTGCCGAGCACCAACCTGAACATCAAGACCGCCGGCGGGGTACCTGACCCGCAATACCCAGAATGGCAGTTGAATCATCACTACCGAAAAGATGATGGTGTGACCTACCAGGGCAGTCTGTATCTGTGCTTCCAGGAGCACACCTCGAATGCCGGCTGGACTCCGGATGTCGCCTTTACCCTTTGGGCCAGGGTGGCGGTCCAGCGTCGTGCGTGAACGCGGGTAGAAACAGTACAAAGGCGCCCCGATGACGGGCGCTTTTTTGTTGTGTGCCGGGCAAGGCAAAGCTGCGGGTTATGGGCTAATACTCACAGGCCGTTTTTTGTCATCCGTCAATGGAGAGTGGAGCGATGCTTATGCACTGGTTTCTTGCCGCCGTACACCTGCTGGCCTTTGCTGTTGCGTTTGCGGCGGTGCTCAATCGCGGTACAGCGTTGCGCCGCATGGTCACCGAGGGGGCGGACGTGCGCCGGGCTCTGCTGGCCGACAACGGCTGGGGGCTGGCCGCCGCGGTGTTGTTGATCACCGGCTTGCTGCGCGCCTTCGCTGGCTACGAAAAAGGCACGGATTACTACCTGCACCAGCCGCTGTTTCACATCAAGATGACCTTGTTCGTCATCATCCTGTTGCTCGAAATATTGCCGATGGTGACGTTGATCAAATGGCGAATCGCCCTGGGGCGCGGCTCCTCGATCGATACCAACCGCGCCACGCTGTTTGCGCGCATCAGCCACCTGCAGGGGCTGCTGATTGTGCTGATGGTGGTAGCGGCCAGCGGCATGGCGCGTGGGGTCATGTTCAGCCAGTCATGAGGCGAGGAAGGAGCGACGAGTCGAGTGTACTCGGGCTCGAGATGGCTGTTGTGCGTCATCGAGCGCAGCGCGCTCTAGCAGAGTTGGCTGAAAGCCTTGCTGATGGTGGCTCGATTGGTTTTGAACTCTGCCTGCTGCACGGGAATGATGCCGAACTCGTCACTGACGATGGCCAGCGCGCGGTGCAGGTAGTCGACGTTGGCCTGGGAGCGGAAGGTGAATATTCCGCGTTTGACTTCATAGAGCCCCTCCGTCGAGCAGGCGGCAATGGTCCGCATCGCATTCAGGTCGTTGGTGATCAGAAGGTAAGCGAACTCTTGCATTGACCGCTCCTTGTTCATAAAGCGTCTGCCGGTGGCAAGGGGAAGCCTCGGCAGGCTCGCGGAGGCGGTAGGTCCTGAAATTACTCCTCCTGCTCGTTGCCACGCTACTGAGTATTTATACAAAAACGAGGGAAGGCCTTCTCCCGGCGAGTCGTATCGACAGATTGCCGGGATGGAGCGCTATCGGTGGCGGGCTTGGGTAATGCGCTTTTTCAGGGCTGGCGGTGGCGGCCTTGACTGCGCCGCTGCCATTTGAAGAGGGAGTGTACTGCGGGGGGAATCAATCAACGACGACGCTGCGCCAGCCATTGCGGTAAGACAAAGGGCTGGCCGCTCATGACGCTCAAGGTGTTTCGCGTTTGTCCGGGGCGGTGAGGCCGGCTTGGATCCGTTGGTAGATTTCTTCGCGATGGACTGCAACGTCTTTCGGGGCATTGATGCCAATCCGGACTTGCTGGCCGCTAACGCCCAGAATGGTGATCGTGATGTCGTCACCGATATTTATGCTTTCACCGACTTTGCGGGTGAGTATCAGCATGATCTTCTCCTTGATTGCTTTGTAGGGCACCTGATTCAGACAGTGCAGATGTCGGTAGTAGTGCGTATAGATTACTGCGAAGTACCACTGTGTGGGTGCCTCTTTCTGACGCGCAGACGCGGTATTAATTCCCGAGGTGCAACTATACAGAGGCGATAAATATCATTCTCCTTGTTTTGCGCTGATTTTGTGGCGTTTGTACAGGGGGTTGGGGTGCTAAAATCGCCGCCTCAGACTTTCAAGGGGTAGGTTGTGCGCACAGTAGCGATGATGATGGCGGTTCTGGCACTGGCGGGATGCGGTGAGGGCAAGAAGGTCGAGGCCGACAAGAAGGTGGCGCCGGTTGTCCAGGCACAACCGCCGCAGACCGCCGCGACGCCGCAATGGGATGTGCTGGTTGCCGGCACCCTGCCTCAGGCGACGAGCGATCTGGCCGGCTGGCTGATCGAGCACGGGATCATTTCCTATGTCGTCGTCGAAGACGGCAAGGATCGGGTGCTGATCGGTCCCTTCGATTCCCAGGCCGAAGCCGAAGCCAAGAAAGCCGAGCTGGTCGAGAAGCTGACCAAGGCCAAGAAGCGCAATATCGAGCCGCAGGTGATCGAGCACCGCATCGCGCAATAAGCCGTTCTTCTGAGTGCCGGGCCAGGCCGTCGCCGGGGTGTTGAGCGACCGGCCTTGCCGGCGCTCAGTCATCTTGAAGGGGCTGTCCATGCCCCAGGCGTTTATCGGTAACCTGGACGGATATCAGCCGCAGGCCTTCAGGTTGACCGGGCCGACGAACTCGTTGCCGCGCCCCATCACACAGGCCACGCTCTGATTGCGCTGGCGCTCCCAGGGTTGTACCGGATAGGTCTTGTTCCAGGCTTCGTACAACTGGCGATCCTGTTTCGACAGGCGCAGGTTGTACTGCTTGCTCATATAAAAGTAAGTCCGGGCGATCATGCCGCGAATGGACGGGCGCGGCATGACCTTCTTGGCCTTGAAGTCGACCTGGGTCAGGCATGAGCCGTACTGGCCGGACTGCGCCGGCAGCCAACCGAAGCTGAAGTTGTTACGGTCGCCATTGACCTCGCCGATGCTCGGCACGAGGTTGTGCAGGTCGGCTTCGGCGCGTTGATAAATCGGGTCGTGGCGTGTGCAGTTCTTGCGCCCGCCTTGCTGCCAGCATTGGCGCTGATGGCCGATCTGCCAGGCAGGAACTATGTGTTCCCACTCGATGCGCGCGGCGCGATTGGCATTCTTGCGTGGTACATAACCGCAGGCAGCGAGGTTGACCCGATTGCCGCTGTACTTGCAGCCGCAGTAGAACTCGGTGGATTGCGGGGCGTACAGCTTCCAGGCGATTTTCTTCGCTTCGTTGAAGGTGCGGGGCGCATCGGCTTGGGCACTCAGGGCTACACAAAACAGCAGTACAGCAAAACAGCGGACAATCATCGACTCAGTCTTCCTTCGGCACGACCCAGAAAATCTGCACACCGCCGTCATCGCGATAGGCGAGGGTGACGTTGTCGTTTTCGGCGATTTCTTCGAGCAGGCGCTCCCACTCGTCGACCGCTTCGTCGGGCTGACGGAAGATCAGGGCGGCTTTGGCTTTTTGCGCATTGGGCGAGTTGATGATTTTCTGAACGCGCAAACCGAGGCGTTCATAAGAGCTTGGTGGGGTAGTTGCTGCGGCAGGCACGGAACATTCCTTATTAAGCTGTATGCGCGTACAGTATTTTACTGTAGGAAATTTCGCAACCGCTTAAAATTCAAGAAGTTCTTCTGACAGCGATATCCGCGGATTACTGCAAAACGATTGAGTTTTTTATCTGCGGGGTAAAGAAGAGGGCCGGCCAGTTGAGGCGGAGCACTCGCCCAGGGCGGGCGAGTGTGGGGTAGAACGGTGCCCGACCTGAGCAGGTCGGGCGGGTCAATCAGTATTCCCAGAACATCCGCTGCAGTTCCTTGCTGTCCTGGGTCTTGGTCAGGGCGACCATGGCCAGGATGCGGGCTTTCTGCGGGTTCAGGTCGTTGGCCACGACCCAGTCGTATTTGTCGTCAGGCTGTTCCGCGTTGCGCAGTACGAAGCCGCCGGCATTCACGTGGGACGAACGAATGATCTGTACGCCACTCTTGCGCAGATCTTGCAGGGCGGGCACTACGCGGGAAGACACCGAGCCATTGCCGGTACCTGCGTGGATGATGGCTTTGGCGCCGGACTGGGCCAGGGCCTTGTAGGCGGTATCGCTGACGTTGCCATAGCCATAGGCGATTTCGACGTCAGGCAGGCTCTTGATGGTCTTGATGTCGAATTCCGAATCCAGGGTGTTGCGCTTGGCTGGCAGGCGGAACCAGTAGGATTTGCCTTCCACCACCATGCCCAGTGGGCCCCATGGGCTCTTGAAGGCTTCGGTCTTGATATTGATCATTTTGCTGACGTCGCGACCCGACAGGATCTCGTCGTTCATGGTGACCAGCACGCCCTTGCCACGGGATTCCTTGCTACCGGCCACAGCAACGGCGTTGTACAGGTTGAGCATGCCGTCGGCGGACATGGCGGTACCTGGACGCATGGAGCCAACCACTACGATGGGCTTGTCGGTCTTTTCCACCAGGTTCAGGAAGTACGCGGTTTCTTCCAGGGTATCGGTGCCGTGGGTGATGACGATGCCATCGACGTCCTTGCTGTCGGCCAGTTCGGCGACGCGGCGGCCCAGTTGCAGCAGGTTTTCGTTGGTGATGCTTTCAGAGGCGATCTGCATGACCTGTTCGCCGCGCACATTGGCGACCTGGCTCAGCTCGGGGATCCCGGCGATCAACTGCTCGATGCCGACTTTGGCGGCCTGGTAGGTGGCGCTGTTGGCGGCACTGGCGCCGGCGCCGGCAATGGTGCCGCCGGTAGCGAGCACGACCACGTTGGCCAGCTTCTGTTTGGTTTCGACTTCCTTGGCCTGCAATGCAGTCGGAAGGAGCAAGAGGAGGGCCAAAGCGCCCGGAACAAAGGTGTTGAAAGCAGATTTCATTATTTTCTCTCTAGTTGTGAGACGGTGCTGGTGCAGGTTCATCTAGATACACCCGAGACAGATCTGAATGCCGCGGGCGAAAAGGAAGAGCAGGATCTGTACCAGCCGGACTGTGGCCGCAAAACTCTTTTAACTTAATGATTTATATCAATTTATTTTTATTTATCGGGTGCGCCGGACGTTTTGCTGTCCGGTTTTCCGAATGGTTGAAAGATTCGCGTTCGGTTGTCCGACAGTTCTGATTGGCTGGAGGAAAAACCTGAATTAAAGAGCTGGTCCTTGCAGCCGATGCCCTTCAAGGATCGTTTTCTTATGGAGCTCACATGTCTATTTCTGTCGGTTTTCCTGCTGCCGGGGCCATCACCATCAACGGCAAGTCGCCGGCCACTATCGATGCCCTGAGCCAGGGCGCCGCCGATAACGCTGCGCAAGCCCTGGGGCTGGATGAAGACGGCAAGCAGGGGGTGGCGTCCGGCGCCGAGGCCGAGAAGGCCGAGACCCAAGGCTCCGAAGGGGACACTCAAAGCCTGGTGGTGAAAATGCTGCTCAAGCGCATGAAAGAACTGCAGGAACAATTGCAGGAACAACAGGAGCAGTTGGCTGCTGCCCAGGCGGCGAGTTACCCGACCCCTGAGGCCAAGGCGGCTGTAGTGATGGCGATTCAAGGCCAGATCGCCGCCACCAACGGCGCGGTACAGGAAGTGGCGGGGAAGCTGGTCAAGGAACTGAACAAGGACTCCGCGTCGGGTGGGCTGGTCAGTACCACCGCTTGATTGCCCGATGTTCCGATTGGCGCAAGGCGGGGTGCCTGCCCTGGCATTCCGCGGCGCTTGGCTTCCCGTTGACAAATCCCGACAGGGTTCGCATAGTTCGCTCTACGCAAACGTTTGCGCAGGCCCTGGGCGATAAGAGTCATACGCGCCTCAGGTTCGCTTCAAGCCGCGTTCATCGGGGTCTGAAGGTCGTCGAGCGTACTCCAGCGCAAGCGTTGCTCACAATAATCATAAGATCGGAGTGAACCCATGAAGCTGCCATTCGCTGGACGTCTTCTTGCTGTCGCTGTTCTGGCTGCCGCATCCGCTACGCTTCCTCTCTCTTCGGCATTCGCCGAGACCCCGGAAAAACCCAAGGTCGCCCTGGTCATGAAATCCCTGGCCAACGAATTCTTCCTCACCATGGAAGACGGCGCCAAGGCGTATCAAAAAGACCATGCCGCCGATTTCGACCTGGTTTCCAACGGCATCAAGGATGAAACCGACACCGCCAACCAGATCCGTATCGTCGAGCAGATGATCGTTTCCAAGGTCAATGCGCTGGTGATCGCCCCGGCGGACTCCAAGGCCATGGTGCCGGTGATCAAGAAGGCGGTGGACGCTGGTATCACCGTGATCAACATCGACAACCAGTTGGACCCGGCGGTACTCAAGAGCAAAAACATCAGCGTGCCTTTTGTCGGCCCCGACAACCGCAAGGGTGCGCGCCTGGTGGGCGAGTACCTGGCCAAGGACCTGAAGGCCGGGGACGAAGTCGGCATCATCGAAGGCGTATCGACCACCACCAACGCCCAGCAGCGCACCGCAGGCTTCAAGGATGCGATGGAGGCCGCGCAGATCAAGGTGGTCTCGCTGCAATCCGGTGATTGGGAAATCGACGCCGGCAACCGTGTCGCCGCCGCCATGCTCAGCGAATACCCGAACCTCAAGGCACTGCTGGCCGGTAACGACAGCATGGCCGTCGGTGCTGTCTCGGCGGTGCGTGCGGCGGGCAAGACAGGCAAGGTCAAAGTGGTCGGCTACGACAACATCAATGCCATCAAGCCGATGCTCAAGGACGGTCGCGTGCTGGCGACCGCCGACCAGTTCGCCGCCAAGCAGGCAGTCTTCGGTATCGAGACGGCGCTGAAGATTCTCAAGGGCGAGAAGGTGGACGGCGGCGCCAATGGCGTGATCGAAACTCCGGTTGAGCTGGTCACCCAGTAATCGTTCTGGCGGCGCAACGGCGCCCGCCTGAGCAGGCGGGCGCATGGAGAGTTTCTTATGTCAGTTTCCGCTGTGAACGCTGTCCTTTCGGTCAGCGGTATCGGCAAGACCTATGCGCAACCGGTATTGACCGGCATCGACCTGACGCTGATGCGCGGGGAAGTGCTGGCGCTGACCGGGGAAAACGGCGCGGGCAAAAGCACCCTGTCGAAAATCATCGGTGGCCTGGTGGCCCCGACCACCGGCGAGATGCGCTTCAACGGTCAGGCTTATCGTCCCGGCAGTCGTACCCAGGCCGAAGAACTGGGCATCCGCATGGTCATGCAGGAGCTCAACCTGTTGCCGACCCTGTCGGTGGCCGAGAACCTGTTCCTCGATAACCTGCCCAGCCTCGGCGGCTGGATCAATCGCAAGCAGTTGCGCAAGGCGGCGATCGAAGCCATGGCCCAAGTCGGCCTGGAGGCAATCGACCCCGATACCCTGGTCGGTGAGCTGGGGATTGGCCACCAGCAGATGGTAGAGATCGCGCGCAACCTGATCGGCGACTGCCATGTGCTGATCCTCGACGAGCCGACCGCGATGCTCACGGCTCGCGAAGTCGAGTTGCTCTTCGAGCAGATCACTCGTCTGCAGGCCCGTGGCGTAGCCATCATCTATATCTCCCATCGCCTGGAAGAACTGGCGCGGGTCGCCCAGCGCATCGCGGTGCTGCGCGACGGTTGCCTGGTTTGCGTCGAGCCGATGGCCAATTACAACAGCGAGCAACTGGTCAACCTGATGGTGGGGCGCGAGCTGGGTGAACACATCGATCTCGGCCCGCGCAAGATTGGCGCGCCGGCCCTGACGGTCAGCGGCCTGAGCCGTTCCGACAAGGTGCTGGACGTGTCTTTCGAGGTGCGCAGCGGCGAGATCTTCGGTATTTCCGGGTTGATCGGGGCAGGGCGCACCGAACTGTTGCGACTGATCTTCGGCGCCGACAAGGCCGACAGCGGCACGGTTGCCCTGGGTTCTCCGGCGCAGGTGGCAAATATCCGTTCGCCGGTCGACGCGGTGGCCCACGGCATTGCCCTGATTACTGAGGATCGCAAGGGTGAAGGCCTGCTGCTGACGCAGTCCATCAGCGCCAATATCGCCCTGGGCAACATGCCGGAAATCTCCAGTGGCGGCCTGGTCAATGGCCGTGACGAATCGGCGCTGGCGCAGCGGCAGATCGATGCCATGCGCATTCGCAGTTCGGGGCCGGCGCAACTGGTGTCCGAACTGTCCGGAGGCAATCAGCAGAAGGTGGTCATCGGCCGCTGGCTGGAGCGCGATTGCGCGGTGCTGCTGTTCGACGAGCCGACCCGAGGCATCGATGTCGGCGCCAAGTTCGATATCTACGGCCTGCTCGGCGAGCTGACCCGCCAGGGCAAGGCGCTGGTGGTGGTCTCCAGCGATCTGCGGGAGCTGATGCTGATCTGCGATCGCATTGGCGTGCTGTCCGCCGGGCGCTTGATCGATACCTTCGAGCGCGACAGCTGGACCCAGGATGAACTGCTTGCCGCCGCTTTCGCCGGCTATCAAAAACGTGATGCGTTGCTCAACGAAGCAGCGCCTAGGGATCTTCCATGACAACTGCATCTTCGGCCGGCAAACGTGGCGGCAACTACTATGGCCTGGGTACCTACCTGGGGCTGGCCGGTGCCTTGCTGGCCATGATTGCGCTGTTCTCGACACTGAGCAGCCATTTTCTTTCCTACGACACCTTCAGCACCCTGGCCAACCAGATCCCGGACCTGATGGTGCTGGCGGTGGGCATGACCTTTGTCCTGATCATCGGCGGCATCGACCTGTCCGTCGGTTCGGTGCTGGCCCTGGCGGCCTCCACCGTCAGCGTGGCGATTCTCGGCTGGGGCTGGAGTGTCATCCCGGCGGCATTGCTGGGCATGGGCTGCGCGGCGTTGGCCGGGACCATCACCGGCTCGATCACCGTGGCCTGGCGCATTCCCTCGTTCATCGTCTCCCTCGGCGTGCTGGAAATGGCCCGCGGCGTGGCTTACCAGATGACCGGTTCGCGCACCGCCTATATCGGCGATGCCTTTGCCTGGTTGTCGAACCCGATCGCCTTTGGCATCTCGCCGTCGTTCATCATCGCCTTGCTGATCATCTTCATCGCCCAGGCGGTGCTGACCCGCACGGTGTTCGGCCGTTACCTGATCGGCATTGGCACCAACGAGGAAGCGGTGCGGCTGGCGGGCATCAATCCCAAGCCCTACAAGATTCTGGTGTTCAGCCTGATGGGGCTGCTGGCGGGCATCGCCGCGCTGTTCCAGATTTCCCGCCTGGAGGCGGCGGACCCGAATGCCGGTTCCGGCCTGGAGCTGCAAGTGATCGCGGCCGTGGTGATCGGCGGCACCAGCCTGATGGGCGGGCGTGGGTCGGTAATCAGCACCTTCTTCGGGGTATTGATTATCTCGGTGCTGGCCGCGGGGCTGGCGCAGATCGGCGCGACCGAGCCGACCAAACGCATCATCACCGGCGCGGTCATCGTGATTGCGGTGGTGCTGGATACTTATCGCAGCCAGCGTGCAAGCCGGCGGAGCTGAGTCATGGCAACGATCAAAGATGTGGCGGCCCTCGCGGGGATTTCCTACACCACGGTTTCCCACGTGTTGAACAAGACGCGCCCGGTCAGCGAGGAGGTGCGGATCAAGGTCGAGGCGGCGATCCAGCAGCTCGACTACGTGCCCAGCGCCGTGGCGCGCTCGCTGAAGGCCAAGACCACGGCGACCATCGGCCTGTTGGTGCCCAACAGCCTCAACCCGTATTTCGCCGAACTGGCCCGGGGGATCGAGGATTATTGCGAGCGCAACGGCTACTGCGTGATTCTCTGCAACTCCGACGACGACCCGGAAAAACAGCGCAGCTACCTGCGGGTGCTGCTGGAAAAGCGCATCGACGGTCTGATCGTGACCTCGGCCGGTGGCGACGGCGGGCTGGCCAAGGGCCTGGCGGCTGTACGCACGCCGATGGTGATAGTCGACCGCGGGCTGGAAGGGGTGGATGCGGACCTGGTGCGCATCGATCACGAATACGGCGCGTACCTGGCGACCCGTCATCTGCTCGAATTGGGCCATCGTGATATCGCCTGCATCGGCGGCCCGGATTACACCAGCGTGGCGCAGCTGCGCCTGGCGGGGTTCCAGCGGGCGTTGCGCGAAGCCGGCGTGGAAGTGCCTGAGGAACGCATCCTGCAGAGCGACTTCACCAGCACCGGCGGTTATCGCGCGGCGGCCCAGTTGCTGGAGCGCAACCCGCCCAGCGCGATCTTCGCCGGCAACGACATGATGGGCATCGGTGTGCTGCGAGCGGCGGCGGAGCGCAATATCCGGGTGCCGAGCGAACTGTCGGTGATCGGCTTCGACGATATCCAGATGAGCCGTTATGTGTATCCGGCGCTGACCACGGTCGGCCAGTCGATCCTGCAACTGGGCGAGCAGGCGGCGGAGCTGTTGCTGCGTCGTATCGCTGCGCCTGGATTGCCGACCGACCAGCGGATCGTCACGCCAAGCATTGTCCTGCGCGAGTCGACGGCGCCCGTGGCCGGCGCATTCGCCGAGTACCGTTGAATCGAATTGTGAGTATCGATGTATGCCAGCAAAAGTAGTGGTAGTAGGCAGCCTCAACATGGACCTGGTCACCCGGGCCGAGCGGCTGCCGCGTGCCGGTGAAACCCTGGTCGGCCAGTCGTTCACCACGGTTTCCGGTGGCAAGGGGGCGAACCAGGCGGTGGCGGCGGCCCGTCTGGGCGCCCAGGTGTCGATGATCGGTTGCGTCGGTGATGATGCCTACGGCGAGCAATTGCGTTCGGCGTTGCTCGCCGAACAGATCGATTGCCAGGCCGTCACCGCTGTCGCCGGCTCCAGTGGTGTCGCCTTGATCGTGGTGGACGACAGCAGCCAGAACGCAATCGTGATCGTGGCCGGTGGCAACGGTCAGCTCACGCCAGAGGTCGTCAGCGGCTTCGACAAGGTGCTGCAGGCGGCCGATGTGATCATCTGCCAGCTCGAAGTGCCGCTGCCCACGGTGGGGCATAGCCTCAAGCGCGGCCGTGAACTGGGCAAGACAGTGATCCTCAACCCCGCACCGGCCAGTGGCCCGTTGCCGGCGGACTGGTACGCGTCCATTGACTATCTGATTCCCAACGAAAGCGAGGCCGCGGCCCTCAGCGGCTTGCCAGTGGATTCCCTGGCGAGCGCCGAAGCCGCGGCCGCCCGCCTGATCGCTGCCGGGGCCGGCAAGGTCATCATCACGCTCGGGTCCCAGGGTTCGCTGTTCGCCAATGGCACGAGTTTCGAGCATTTTCCGGCGCCCAAGGTCAAGGCGGTCGATACCACGGCCGCCGGCGACACCTTCGTCGGTGGTTTCGCCGCCGCCCTGGCTGCCGGCAAGAGCGAGGCCGAGGCGATTCGTTTCGGCCAGGTCGCGGCCGCGCTGTCGGTGACTCGCCCAGGTGCGCAACCTTCCATTCCCATGTTGTCCGACGTACAGGCGTTCTCTCCCGCATGAAAAAGACACCCTTGCTCAATGTCGCCCTGTCGCGACTGATTGCCTCCCTGGGGCACGGCGATATCGTGGTCATCGGCGATGCCGGCCTGCCCGTGCCGCCGGGCGTCGAATTGATCGACCTGGCCCTGACCCAGGGCATTCCGGATTTCCTCAGCACCTTGCAGGTGGTGCTTTGCGAGATGCAGGTGGAAGGCCATGTACTGGCGCAGGAGATCCTGGATCGACAATCCGCGGTCTTGCAGGCGCTTGAGGCGCTGAGCACCGAGGGGGCGCTGGGCGCGCGCAAGCTGTTGAGCCACGATGAGTTCAAGGTGCTCAGCCGCCAGGCGCGGGCAATCGTCCGTACCGGGGAGTGCCAGCCTTATTGCAACATCGCTTTGATTGCTGGGGTGACGTTCTGAGCGTTGCCCCTCTCTGTTCAACCACGCAAAGGAGTGCGCCATGCACCGCTATGCTCAGCTACTGAAGCACCTGATCCGGAGTGTTCTACTCGTGTCCCTGTTCACTGCTACAAGCGCCCATGCGGCAGAAAAAATCGATCTGATCATCGATACCGATCCGGGTGCCGATGATGTGGTTGCGTTGCTGTTCGCCCTGGCGTCGCCGGAAGAGCTGCAGATCCGCGCGCTGACCACGGTGGCCGGCAACGTGCGCCTGGACAAGACTTCGCGTAATGCGCGCCTGGCCCGTGAATGGGCGGGGCGCGAAGAGGTGCCGGTGTACGCTGGCGCGCCGAAGCCGCTGCTGCGCACGCCGATCTATGCCGAGAACATTCACGGCAAGGAAGGTATCTCCGGGGTCACGGTGCATGAGCCGAAAAAAGGCCTGGCCGAGGGCAGTGCGATCAATTACCTGATCGACACCCTGCGCGCCGCCAAGCCCCACAGCATCACCATTGCGATGCTGGGGCCGCAGACCAACCTGGCGCTGGCGCTGATCCAGGCACCGGATATCACCCAAGGCATCAAGGAAGTGGTGGTCATGGGCGGGGCGCATTTCAATGGCGGCAATATCACCCCGGTGGCGGAGTTCAACCTGTTCGCCGACCCGCAGGCCGCCGAGGTGGTGCTCAAGAGTGGCGTGAAGCTGACTTACCTGCCGCTGGACGTCACCCACAAGGTGCTGACCAGCGATGCGCGCCTGCAGAAGATCGCGGCCTTGAACAACAATGCCAGCAAGGTGGTGGGGGATATCCTCAACGAATACGTCAAGGGTGACATGGAGCACTACGGCATCCCGGGCGGCCCGGTGCATGATGCGACCGTCGTTGCCTATCTGCTCAAGCCTGAGCTGTTCAGCGGGCGCCAGGCCAACATGGTCATCGACAGTCGTGAAGGTCCGACCTTCGGCCAGACCATCGTCGATTGGTACGATGGCCTGAAGCAGGAGAAGAACGTGTTCTGGGTGGAGAATGGCGATGCCCAGGGCTTCTTCGATCTGCTGACCGAGCGCCTGGCTCGCCTGAAATAAGTGATATTCCCGGCAGGTGCCAGCCTGCTGGGCGTTACGCCTTCTCTGTATCCGGCGTGCCCGAGTGTTCGCCGGGATACTTCTCGAATATCTGCTCGATGAACGTCTGGGCCGCTTCGGTGCCCAGCTCCCTGATCAGTAAGTCGATGCCGATGATCGCCAGCTCTTCGGGGCTGCCGGGGCTGTAGGAGCAGTGGCCTTCGGGCCATTTGGCTTTGATGTCGGCGTCGATCGTCACGGTGGCCATGGAAGTCTCGCAAGCTCGGAAATGGGCGGGCCGGACAGACGCTTGTCGAGGGCTTCCGGTCTTGTAGAGTTAAACACCTTGGCGGGCTTTGCGCACTCCGACTTAGGCATGAGGGGAGGGCTGTGCGACACTTGGTCATTATCTGTTTTCAAAGGGGGCCAGTGTGCAGATCGATTTGAACAACCCTGATGCCTTGACCTTCGAGGCGGTGCGCCAGTTGCTGGCGTCGGCCAGTGATGATGTGCATACCCAGCTGCGAGTGACCAAGGCAGGCATTGCCTATATCTCGTCGGGCGTGGTCGGTGGCGCGGAGATCGACGGCCTGCTGTTCAGGCTGGAGACCTGGGCCGCCGGCTCCGGTTATGTCGGGCTGGTAGCGGCCAGCGATGAGGTTTGGGTGACGCAGATTCTTAACGCCTTGAAGCAGAACTGGCCAAAGCCGCCGTTCGATTACATCGATATTTACTGAGGCTGTTCATATTCGGTCACGATTGCTGCATGAAAACGTGGCCGTACCTGATGCAGACTTGCCCGCTGTCTGGCCAGGAGCCATTGGTCAGTCCGTTTGTGAAACCAATAGTCAGAGTGGTTGTCGCACTATCTCTGCTTATTTTTGAAAAGGAGGCTTCATGCCTTGGAAGCTCGCGTCATTCGGTACCTTGTTGGCTGCAGTCGTTTTGGCAGGGTGCAGCACTTCTTCAGCGGATAAGGATCCGGTAGCGACCGAGAGCGGCCATAGCCGCTGTGAGGCTAAGGCGGCCGAGTTCGCCATCGGCAAAAAAGCTTCGCCTGAGCTGCTGGAACAGGCGCGCACTCGCGCAGGCGCGCAAAACGCCCGTATTCTCAAGCCGAATGACATGATCACCCTGGAATACCGTTCCGATCGGCTGAATCTCAATACCGATACCAAACTGGTGGTCACCCGGGTCAATTGCGGCTGATCTCATCAGTGCTTTTGCACCTTGCATAAAAAACCCCGTCACATGGACGGGGTTTTTTTAGCTCGCTGAGAAATTACTCAGGACGAACTTGTGCAGCTTGCATACCCTTTTGGCCTTTCTCAGCCACGAAGGAAACGGTCTGGCCTTCTTTCAGGCTTTTGAAACCGTCGCTTTCAATAGCTTTGAAGTGTACGAACAGGTCGTCACCGCCACCTTGAGGAGTGATGAAGCCGAAGCCTTTTTCATCGTTGAACCATTTTACGGTGCCGGTTTGGCGATTAGACATGGTGTATCTCCAAGAAACATATATTTTCAGTAGTACTGTGCTGCTCAGGCCAACTGGGCACACCGGGCTATCATAGTCGAAATGTTCGACTTGGGAGCCCCCCGGACGTGCCGATTCCCAGGTGGTTGAGTCCGTTTTGTTGCTCCGATCGGCTGAAGGCCCCGGTTTAAGGGGCTTTCACCGAAAATATTCGGTGATAAAAAAAGCCGTAAAAGCTGCGTAAATTGTGAAAAAAGGCCTGTTTTCAGATCGCATCGAACCTGATTCAAGGCCCTCTCGCGCGCTTTAAAGACTTATTTCACCACCCGGCAAGCGGCAATAGCGTCCAGCGCCTTGGTTCTCAGCGCCGGATCCGGTTGAGTCTGCTTGCTCATGAGTTGTTTGATTTCGTCGGTAGTGAATTTCTCATTGAGCTTGTCCGCACCACAGGCGCAGTGCTTTTCCGCACTTTTCACATCAACGCTCTGGCTGGCGGCAGCCGTGCAATCCTTCATGTATTCGGCACGTACCCCGGCTGGCCAGGCGGCTTGCGCGCTCAATGGCAGCAGCAGGGCGAAGGGGGCGGCAAGGGCGAATAGTTGGGTGAGGCGCATGAGTCGAGCTCTCCTGGGATTTGGTACAAGAATGGCGATTCTCGGTGTATTTGAGACCGTGCGTACACACCAAGTTCACTTTCTAGCTTAGAAAGCGCTGTTACGCTGCTCCCGGTGGGAAGTACGGCGCGATGACCGTTCATCTGTGCTAGCATGCCCGGCTTGGGTGTTTTCAGGCTCTGGGCGAATTTCAATCCCACTGCGGTCTATGCCTCTATTTTTCTGATTTGAACTCCAGTCACTCTGGTTCGTTTTACCGGTTGGCCGCAAGGCTCCTGCCACTGTGAGGCAGGCGTTCGTCACGAACGGCCTGGATCGAACCGCGTACTGGCTCATCCCAACCCACGTGACCTTTGGTAGGGGTCACCACTAGGAGAGGAGGCGCCATGCCCACTATTACTCTTCCCGACGGCAGTCAACGTTCATTCGATCATCCGGTTTCCGTAGCCGAGGTCGCCGCATCCATTGGCGCAGGTCTGGCCAAGGCCACCGTGGCCGGCAAGGTCAATGGCAAGCTGGTCGACGCCAGTGATCTGATCGACAGCGACGCGACCCTGCAAATCATCACGCCAAAGGATGAAGAGGGGCTGGAGATCATTCGCCACTCTTGCGCTCACTTGGTTGGCCACGCAGTCAAGCAGCTGTATCCGACCGCGAAGATGGTTATCGGTCCTGTGATCGATGAAGGCTTCTATTACGACATCGCCTACGAGCGTCCTTTCACCCCGGACGACCTGGCAGCCATCGAACAGCGCATGCAACAGCTGATCGAGAAAGATTACGACGTCATCAAGAAAGTCACTCCGCGCGCCGAAGTGATCGAAGTGTTCAAGGCTCGCGGCGAAGACTACAAGCTGCGCCTGGTCGAGGACATGCCGAACGAACAGGCCATGGGCCTGTACTACCACGAAGAATACGTCGACATGTGCCGCGGTCCGCACGTGCCGAATACTCGCTTCCTCAAGTCCTTCAAGCTGACCAAGCTGTCCGGCGCCTACTGGCGTGGCGATGCCAAGAACGAGCAGCTACAGCGCGTCTACGGCACCGCCTGGGCGGACAAGAAGCAACTGGCAGCCTACATCCAGCGTATCGAAGAAGCCGAGAAGCGCGACCATCGCAAGATCGGCAAGCGCTTGGGCCTGTTTCATACCCAGGAAGAAGCGCCGGGCATGGTGTTCTGGCATCCGAACGGCTGGACCCTGTACCAGGTGCTCGAGCAGTACATGCGCAAGGTTCAGCGCGAAAACGGCTACCTGGAGATCAAGACTCCACAGGTGGTCGATCGCAGCCTGTGGGAGAAATCCGGGCACTGGGCCAACTACGCCGAAAACATGTTCACCACCGAGTCGGAAAGCCGCGACTACGCCATCAAGCCGATGAACTGCCCATGCCACGTGCAGGTATTCAATCAGGGCCTGAAGAGCTACCGCGAGCTGCCGATGCGCCTGGCCGAGTTCGGTGCCTGTCACCGTAACGAGCCGTCCGGTGCATTGCACGGCATCATGCGGGTGCGTGCCTTCACCCAGGACGATGCGCATATCTTCTGTACCGAAGAGCAGATGCAGGCTGAATCCGCTGCGTTCATTAAGCTGACCATGGATGTCTATGCCGATTTCGGCTTCAAGGACATCGAAATGAAGCTTTCCACTCGCCCTGAAAAGCGTGTGGGTTCCGACGAGCTGTGGGATCGCGCTGAAAATGCCTTGGCCGCCGCGCTTGATAGCGCTGGTCTGCCATATGACCTGCAACCGGGCGAAGGGGCGTTCTATGGTCCGAAAATCGAGTTCTCGCTGAAAGACTGCCTGGGGCGTGTCTGGCAGTGTGGTACCTTGCAGCTCGATTTCAACCTGCCGATCCGTCTGGGCGCCGAGTACGTTTCCGAAGATAACAGCCGTAAACATCCGGTGATGTTGCACCGGGCGATCCTCGGCTCCTTCGAGCGTTTCGTCGGGATTCTGATCGAGCATTACGAAGGGGCATTCCCTGCGTGGCTGGCTCCGACCCAGGCCGTGGTGATGAATATCACTGATAAACAGGCAGATTTTGCCCTCGAAGTGGAAAAAACCCTCAACCAAAGCGGATTTCGTGCCAAGTCTGACTTGAGAAATGAAAAGATCGGCTTTAAAATCCGCGAGCATACTTTGCTCAAGGTTCCCTATCTCTTGGTTATTGGAGATCGGGAAGTCGAGACGCAGACTGTCGCTGTGCGTACCCGTGAAGGTGCTGACCTGGGCTCGATGCCCGTCGCCCAGTTCTCGGAGTTCCTTGCACAAGCGGTTTCCCGGCGTGGTCGCCCAGATTCGGAGTAATTATTATTAAGCGTGAAATGAGACAAGATAAACGAGCTGCACCGAAAGCCCCGATCAACGAGAATATCTCGGCACGCGAGGTTCGGTTAATTGGCGCTGACGGCGAGCAGATTGGCATCGTCTCGATTGATGAAGCGCTTCGTATTGCTGAAGAAGCCAAGCTTGATCTGGTGGAAATCTCCGCCGACGCAGTCCCACCGGTTTGCCGTGTGATGGACTACGGCAAGTCGATCTTCGAGAAGAAGAAGCAGATTGCCGCGGCGAAGAAGAACCAGAAGCAGATTCAGGTAAAAGAAATCAAGTTTCGTCCAGGGACGGAGGAAGGGGATTACCAGGTAAAACTGCGCAACCTGGTACGTTTCCTGAGTGACGGGGACAGGGCCAAGGTATCCTTGCGATTCCGCGGCCGTGAGATGGCCCACCAGGAGCTGGGGATGGAACTCCTCAAGCGGGTTGAAGCTGACCTGCAAGAGTACGGTTCGGTCGAACAGCATCCTAAGATGGAAGGACGCCAGCTGATCATGGTCATCGCCCCGAAAAAGAAGAAGTAATCAACAGGGCACGGCAGGCCTTCTGATTATGTTTATCAACTGAATGCGGAGTATCCGAACATGCCAAAGATGAAAACCAAAAGTGGTGCTGCTAAGCGGTTTCTGAAAACTGCTAACGGTATCAAGCACAAGCACGCTTTCAAGAGCCACATCCTGACCAAAATGTCGACCAAGCGTAAGCGTCAACTGCGCGGTAGCAGCTTGCTGCATCCGTCTGACGTGGCAAAAGTCGAGCGCATGCTGCGCCTTCGTTAATTTTTGGATCAAGAATAGAGGAAGTAACTCATGGCTCGTGTAAAGCGTGGCGTCATTGCCCGTAAACGTCACAAAAAAATTCTGAAACTTGCTAAAGGCTACTACGGCGCGCGCTCCCGCGTATTCCGTGTTGCCAAGCAAGCGGTAATCAAGGCAGGCCAATACGCCTACCGTGACCGTCGTCAGAAAAAACGTCAGTTCCGCGCTCTGTGGATCGCTCGTATCAACGCTGGTGCTCGTATCAACGGTCTGTCCTACAGCCGTTTCATCGCCGGCCTGAAAAAAGCGTCCATCGAGATCGACCGTAAGGTTCTGGCTGATCTGGCAGTGAACGAAAAAGCGGCGTTTGCTGCGATTGTCGAGAAAGCTAAAGCCACTCTGGCTTAAGTACCCCCGACAGTCACCCGGGCTCACCTCTGTGGGCTCAGGTGTTAAACGTCATAAATAGGGGAAGAGCCTACAAGCTCTTCCCCTATTTTGTATCTGGAGTCTGTACATGGAAAACCTGGATGCGCTGGTCTCTCAAGCACTAGAGGCTGTGCAAAGCGCTGAAGATATCAATGCCCTGGAGCAAATCCGGGTTCAGTACCTTGGCAAGAAGGGTGAATTGACTCAGGTGATGAAGACCCTGGGGAATTTGCCGGCAGAGGAGCGTCCGCAGGTCGGTGCCCTGATCAACGTTGCCAAGGAGCGTGTTACAGAGGCTCTCAATACGCGTAAGGCTTTGTTTGAAGAAGCCGAACTGGCTGCCAAACTGTCCGCTGAGTCCATCGATGTGACCCTGCCTGGCCGCGGCCAGGTCTCCGGCGGTCTGCATCCTGTGACCCGGACCCTGGAACGTATTGAACAGTTCTTCACCCATATCGGCTACGGCATCGCCGAAGGCCCCGAGGTCGAAGACGACTATCACAACTTCGAGGCGCTCAACATCCCAGGCCACCACCCGGCCCGTTCGATGCATGACACCTTCTATTTCAACGCGAACATGCTGTTGCGCACCCATACCTCGCCGGTACAGGTCCGCACCATGGAATCGCAGCAGCCGCCGATCCGCATCGTCTGCCCAGGCCGTGTGTACCGTAGCGACTCCGATATCACCCACTCGCCGATGTTCCACCAGGTCGAAGGCCTGCTGATCGATCGCGACATCAATTTCGCCGACCTCAAAGGGACCATCGAAGAGTTCCTGCGGGTGTTCTTCGAAAAAGAACTGGCGGTACGTTTCCGTCCTTCGTACTTCCCGTTCACCGAGCCGTCCGCCGAAGTCGACATGGAATGTGTGATGTGCAGCGGTAAAGGCTGCCGTGTCTGCAAGCAGACCGGCTGGCTCGAAGTCATGGGCTGCGGCATGGTTCACCCGAACGTGCTGCGCATGTCCGGGATCGATCCGGAAGAGTTCCAGGGCTTTGCCTTCGGCATGGGCGCCGAGCGTCTGGCCATGCTGCGTTACGGCGTGAATGACTTGCGCCTGTTCTTCGACAACGACTTGCGGTTCCTCGCGCAATTTCGCTAGGTCGCACGCCCGTAACGAATCTTTCAGGAGAGCAGGATGAAATTCAGTGAACAATGGCTGCGCGGCTGGGTAAGCCCGCAGGTAAGTCGCGACGAGCTGGTTGCTCGTCTGTCGATGGCCGGTCTTGAGGTCGATAGCGTGACGCCGGCCGCCGGTATTTTCAGTGGCGTGGTGGTGGGTGAGGTGCTGAGCACCGAACAACATCCCGATGCCGACAAGCTGCGTGTTTGCCAGGTCAGCAACGGCGCGGAAACCTTCCAGGTCGTGTGCGGTGCGCCAAACGTGCGTCCGGGCCTGAAGATCCCTTTCGCCATGATTGGTGCGGAACTGCCTGGCGACTTCAAAATCAAGAAGGCCAAGCTGCGCGGCGTCGAGTCGAACGGCATGCTGTGCTCCCAGGTAGAACTGCAGGTGGGAGAGGGCAATGACGGCCTGATGGAGTTGCCGGCCGATGCGCCGGTAGGCAAGGATTTCCGTGGGTACCTGGAACTGGACGACGCCAGCATTGAAGTCGATCTGACTCCGAACCGTGGTGACTGCCTGTCGCTGGCGGGTCTCGCTCGTGAAGTCGGCGCGCTCTATGCCGCACCGGTCACCCGTCCGGTCGTGATATCCGTGGCGCCTGCGCACGACGAAGTGCGTCCGCTTGAAGTGCTGGCGCCTGCTGCCTGCCCGCGTTATCTGGGCCGGGTTGTCCGCAATGTCGACCTGTCCAAGCCGACCCCGCTATGGATGGTCGAGCGTCTGCGTCGCGCTGATGTACGCAGCATCGATGCGGCTGTGGACATCACCAACTACGTGATGCTGGAGCTGGGGCAGCCGCTGCATGCTTTCGATCTCGCCGAAATCAACGGTGGCATCCGTGTACGGATGGCCGAAGAGGGCGAGAAGCTGGTCTTGCTGGATGGCCAGGAAGTGACCCTGCGCAGCGATACCCTGGTTATCGCCGACCACACTCGTGCCCTGGCGATTGCCGGTGTCATGGGCGGCGAACACAGTGGCGTAACCGCGACGACTCGCGACGTTTTCCTGGAGAGTGCCTTCTTCGACCAGATCGCTGTGGCTGGTAAAGCTCGCTCCTATGGTCTGCACACCGACGCCTCGCATCGCTACGAGCGTGGTGTGGACTGGCAACTGGCCCGTGAAGCCATGGAGCGTGCCACTGGCCTGCTGCTGGAGATCACCGGTGGCGAAGCCGGCCCGATCATCGAAGCGGTCAGCGAGCAGCACCTGCCGTCGATCGCTCCGGTCACCCTGCGTGCCGAGCGCATCACCCAGATGCTGGGCATGGAAATCGACGCGCCGGAAGTCGAGCGTCTGCTCGCTGCTCTGGGCCTGAAGATTTCCGCCGATGGAGCGGGGCAGTGGCGCGTTGAAGTGCCAAGCCATCGCTTCGACATCAGCCTGGAAGTCGACCTGATCGAAGAGCTGGCCCGTCTGTACGGCTACAACCGCCTGCCGGTTCGCTACCCGCAAGCGCGCCTGGCCCCACAAGCCAAGGCTGAAGCCCGTAGCGAGCTGCCTGAGTTGCGTCGTTTGCTGGTGGCCCGCGGTTACCAGGAAGCTATTACTTACAGTTTCATCGATCCGAAACAGTTCGAGTTGTTTAATCCAGGTGTCGAGCCGCTGTTGCTGGCCAACCCGATTTCCAACGACATGGCTGCCATGCGTTCGTCGCTGTGGCCGGGGCTGGTCAAGGCGCTTCAGCACAACCTGAACCGTCAGCAGGACCGTGTCCGTCTGTTCGAGAGCGGTCTGCGTTTCGTCGGTCAACTGGAAGGTTTGAAGCAAGAGCCGATGCTGGCCGGCGTGGTGTGCGGCACTCGTCTGCCGGAAGGTTGGGCACAAGGTCGCGACGTTGTGGACTTCTTTGACGTCAAGGCTGACGTGGAAGCGGTGCTAGGCTTTGCCGGCGCACTCGATGCTTTCACTTTTGCGCCTGGCAAGCACCCTGCGTTGCACCCGGGTCAAACCGCGCGCATCGAGCGTGAAGGTCGTCTGGTTGGCTATATCGGCGCGATCCACCCTGAATTGTCGAAAACCCTCGGTCTCGACCGTCCGGTCTTCGTTTTCGAGCTGGTCCTGACCGAAGTAGCCTCGGGAAAAATGCCTGAATTCCACGAGTTGTCGCGCTTTCCTGAAGTGCGTCGTGACTTGGCCCTGCTGGCTGATCGTGATGTGGCCGCCAGCGCGGTGCTGGACGTAATCCGTGAGAATGCAGGCGAATGGCTGACAGACCTCAGGTTGTTTGACGTGTACCAAGGTAAAGGCATTGATCCTCATAGAAAAAGCCTTGCAGTTGGCTTGACCTGGCAGCATCCATCGCGCACTCTTAATGACGATGAGGTGAACTCCACGACGCAAAATATCCTCACCTCGCTCGAACAAAGGTTGAACGCCACGTTAAGGAAGTGACGTATGGGGGCTCTGACGAAAGCTGAAATGGCCGAACGTCTCTACGAAGAGCTGGGCCTGAATAAACGTGAGGCCAAGGAATTGGTCGAGCTGTTTTTTGAGGAAATCAGGCACGCTCTCGAAGACAACGAACAGGTCAAATTGTCCGGTTTCGGTAACTTCGATCTTCGGGATAAACGCCAGAGACCTGGCCGCAATCCGAAGACGGGTGAAGAAATCCCGATCACGGCACGCCGTGTGGTCACCTTTCGTCCAGGGCAGAAGTTGAAGGCCCGAGTTGAGGCTTATGCTGGAACCAAGTCATAACGACGAGCTCCCGGTCATTCCGGGCAAGCGCTACTTCACCATCGGTGAAGTCAGCGAGCTCTGTGCGGTCAAACCGCATGTGCTGCGTTATTGGGAGCAGGAGTTTCCTCAACTCAACCCCGTCAAGCGCCGCGGAAATCGCCGGTATTATCAGCGCCAGGACGTGCTGATGATCCGGCAGATCCGCGCGTTGCTTTATGATCAGGGGTTCACCATTGGTGGAGCGCGCCTGCGCCTTTCCGGTGATGAGGCCAAAGACGACACCACCCAGTACAAGCAATTGATCCGCCAGATGATCTCCGAACTGGAGGACGTTCTGGTGGTGCTCAAGAAGTAATTTTTGGCTTTTAAAATACTTCCATATTTCAAAAGCTTGCGATATATTCTTTAGCGCTTCGTTAAGAAGCGAACCCAGTAACACGCCTAGTCGGGGCGTAGCGCAGTCCGGTAGCGCACTAGCATGGGGTGCTAGGGGTCGAGTGTTCGAATCACTCCGTCCCGACCATATAATTCAATGACTGAGCCCAATCTTCACAGGTTGGGCTTTTTCATGCGCATGACTTTTACGTTATTTCTCGACTTTTCAGGCCAGCCTCCTTTTTAAGAACGCTGGCGCCTGGTTGCGCTTCTGTCCTTGTGGTTCGGGAGTTGCCTACAGCCGTAGCCTTCTCCGGGGGCTCGCGCAGGAGTGAAGAGCCTCTCTCTTCAGGCCTTTGCTCCGCAATCCTCACCTTCTTCCTGGTTGTGCTATGCATTCGCTGAATCATGACCTGATTCTCTTTCTCATCCTTCCGCCAGGGCGGGAATACAGGTTTTCATGAGGTTCGTGGGTTTTGTTGGTCGCCGAGTTGATTTCTGCTGCGTGACGTCAGCACATCCAAGCGTCATGGCCCCTGCTGCTGGATCTTTTCCTGGGGTACCGCTCTGTGGCACGTCTCTGTGCCTCATCGTTGATTTGTCGTTTGGCAGATACCGGTGTCGGTTGTCGCGCCATCGTGCGTCTCCTTTATGGTGTTCGTTGTGGTGGCGACTGTATTTTTCATCAATTGCCCTCGCCTCGACGTAGGTCTATGCCTGTCCCTGCAGTCGAATCCTGCGCTGCGCTTGCCAACCGGAAGTTGTGCGTGGGTAGGGCCCTGTGGGGTGTTTAAGAAGGGGAGGGGCTCATGGTGTGATCCCGGGTGGGCGGTGCATCATGTCATGCGCGGCGATGAGACGAGGGGGGGCGCGGATCAGAAGAACCAGAGCAGGATGATCGGCAGGCATTCGCTCGAGCCCCGGGTTTTCCTTGTCGATAGCAGAGGGGTAGGGTGATCGATAAACCACTTTTATTGGGGGTAAAAATGGGGTGTTCGGAGGTCCGTCCAGGGAGAGGGTACTCACCAATGGGGTACTTGGCTTGGGTGGAGAGGGAACGTGTACGCTTGTAAAGCATGAATCATGCATCAAGCGCTAGTTTGAAATTATAAGATGGAATCATTGTAAAATTTTGTGATTACTTCACGAGAAAGGCTGCAGGTAGATGTGGCTTTTTTTTTAAAATATAAGTCTGTCAGTGACAAAGTGCTTCGTACCTTGCGTGTTAGCATTCAATGGACAAGAGATGGGCGCAGTAGTTTCTTGGTTGCCGGATTGAGTTGGCTGAGAGGCAAAAGAGGAGTAGCTTGCAAGGCCGCGCTTAATGATTAGATGGTACTTGGCATTTTATGAGGAGTCGTTAAGGTCAGGGGTGATGGCTACATGCTATCAGTTGAAGTGGTATTAATACCGAGCAGGTTGAATGTCAATAATAATCTAAATGTTTGCCCAAGGCTTTCCTGTCTGCTTCCTGTCTGTACTACCCAAAAGGTTAATAATTTATAGTTGCTTGTGCGTAAGATGTACGCCGCTGCCGGGGGCTGGGGGTAATAAGAGCTATTGCACTAAATCATGAAGGCGAGTAGTTGACCCAGGTTGATGATGCGCTGCAAAAAAATGGTAATAGTATATAGGGGTGATGTTGGCATGCTGTTTAAGCATGGCAGCATAGGGGTGCTGTACAAGTTGGGGTTATAATGATATGCAAGGTGCTAACACGCTTGATCAGAAAGTATCTTCGTGTCGATGGTGTATTCCTGCGTTTCAGTCACTATCCATCTCTGTAGAAGGTGTTTATGTTCTGATGAGGGGGGAGCTGACAATTCGAGATGTTAACGTAACAAAGCACGTTGAAGCTGGCGAGCTATTGGTTGTCAGGCGGGGTAGCTATCTGGTGAGAACTGGGGAGCAGCGAAGTGACTTGTTATGGATTCCGTTGTCGGATCAGTTCCTGCAAAGCTTTATCCAGCGCTTCGGCGCATTGCTGGGTGAGGTTGAGCGGAGGGAAAAATCAGGTGTAAATATTATCGCTTTTGAGAGCAATCCATTGCTCGCTGACTGTGTAAAAAGTTTGAAGAATTTGCTTGTGCACGAACACCCTCCCATGCTGGCATCGTTGAAGGTGGAAGAGTTGCTGATTCTGTTTGTCTTTGGTCCTCAAGGCGCGGAATTGATGTCATTACTGCGCCAGCAGAGCAACAGGAACGTCGAGCGATTGCAGCTTTTTATGGAGCAGTACTTCCTGAAGGAATGGCGGATAAGTCAGTTTTCCAGGGAGTTTGGCATGGGCTTGACGACGTTCAAGGACCTTTTTGGAGTTGTGTACGGTGTCTCTCCCAGGGCCTGGATCAGTGAGAGACGAATTTTGCATGCCCATCATTTGCTCCTTAATAGCGAGCTGAGCATTGTGGATATTGCGATGGCAAGTGGTTTTTCCAGTCAGTCGTACTTTACCCAGAGCTACCGGCGTCGATTCGGTTGTACCCCAAGTCGCTCCCGGCAGTGCAAGGAGTCCGCGTTGAGTGCGGAGGCGTAATATGTCGATCCATCTGTCTGGAAGATGTGTCGGGATATGAGAGTGTATCGACGCGAGCACTAATTAAAAAATGATAAAAAAACGCCGATTTATATAAGGTCTTGAAGAGTATCTTTGATAGAGTTGGGTCGTTGGTGGTTGATTTGAAAAACGATGGTGTATGAAAAGTATGTGACTGACTTAAGATTGATGAGGTCGCGCTATCATGCCTGTCAACGGTTAACTGGTATGGAATCATGAAATATGCAGGGATGTAATTTCAGGGGTTTCCTATGAAAGCCCATCTACCTGATGGTTATCGAGACAGGGCTTTGATCTTGTCTTTGATACATCGGATCTACAGTCTTCCTGTAGAGGGCTTTAAGCTGTTGCGTCGTGGGACTGTTGTTTGTGTTGCGGTGCCTGGGCAGTTGCACGCATTGTTTGATACAGGCTTCGCTCGAGTGGTTATGGTTGAGCGTAGGCGTTTTTCCGGTTGTAGGCAGGGTATTGAGGTGCTTTTCATCAACCATGGAAATGCTGTCCTGACTGTGACGCATGTAGCATGGAAGTGGCAGCGCGGGTTGGTTCAGCGTTACTTCATGGGGAGCGGATTAACGACGTATTGCTGCAAAGTGGAATGCCCTGCTCGTAAGGCCATTAGTGCCTTGTCAATGAATGTGACGATAGATCATGAATATGCAAATGATCCGCTCGCCATCGATGCCTCTCCCTTTAGCGCTCCTTGCTACCTCCTGCCTGCTGGAAGCAGTTCGCTTCCGGTAAAATCCGATAAGTTTACGTATCTAGTGGTTTGTCTTTCATTCCGGCTCTGGGAGTGGATGCCTCTATACCTGTATCTCGCCGCAATTGAGACAGTGTTGCGCTGGGTAATCTCATTAGCGCTTCTTGAGCGACGATTCATTTCACGATAAAGATTATAAAGTTTAACTCGAGTGACGCTTGAGTTCGAATGGCGGTGGGGTTCGTCTGAAAACAACATCGGCATTGACTATGTCATGCAATGATAACTTCCATTGTTGATGTCTTTTCTTCATTAAATCTGGAAGTCGGCGCGGTCCTGGTTGTAGTGAATAAATGATCTTGTGATTTTTAACTGTCATTGCGACGGAGATAGAGCTGGGCCTAATTCATCGTTTGGTATGAGCGATGGACGGTTTGTCGTTGCCCAAAAAAATCGATAGCAGTGATGAGTGCCGAGAGTACCTACTTAATAGTTGCCTGAAGGGGGTGATACTTATGAGTTCGATCATTGATAAACTTTGCGAGCGCGCCAGAACTTCTTCCTCACAGAGAGCGTTCGAATTTTTGTCGTCGAAGGGTGTGTCGGAGCAGGTTCTGGATTACGCGGAACTGAAGCGTTCCGCAAGTCGAGTGGCAGCCATGCTCAAGGCTGCCGGAGCGGGTGTCGGGGAACGCGTCCTGATTCTCTGTCAACCTGGGCCGGAGTACGTCACGGCGTTTTTTGGCTGTCTTTATGCGGGTGCTGTTGCCGTTCCTTTATTTCCGCCGCGCAATCGTTTGCATGTCTCGCGCGTCGTCAGCATTTTGAACGATGCCCAGGCCTCCTTGTTGCTCTGCAACGCCAAGGGGGTGGGGCGTTACGGTGAGTTTTTTTCCGAAATGGGCGTCCCCGACTCCGCCTTGCTGACTATTGAGGCAAGTGAGCGATACGTCGAGGGGTTGCCCGAACCTGCGGTTCAACTTCCTGAAAACACCGCATTCCTGCAATACACCTCAGGAAGTACGGGAAACCCCAAAGGAGTGATGGTTTCCAACCGGAATATTGAACACAACCTGGGGATGCTCAACGAATGGTTGGGGGGGAAGCCTGGCGAGGTCATGGTCAGCTGGCTTCCGCCTTACCACGACATGGGGTTGATCGCGGGTCTGTTGGCGCCGGTCATGGCTGGTTATCCGTGCGTGTTGATGCCACCGGAAACCTTTGCCCATAGCCCCTTTGTCTGGTTGGACGCGATCAGTCGGTATCGAGCGACGATCAGCGGTGCTCCCAACTTTGCCTACAGCATGTGCTGTCAGCGCATCAGCAATGAGCAATTGTCTACGTTGGATCTTGGCAGTTGGCGGCATGCTTTTAATGGCGCGGAGCCTGTCAGGGCCCGGACCATGGCTGAGTTCTCCTCGCGTTTTGCTGCCAGCGGCTTCGACCCCTCCGCTTTTGCACCGTGCTACGGACTGGCTGAGAGCACATTGATCGTTACCGGCTATGCCGGTGATAAACAGCCTTCCAGTCTGCTGGTCGACCGGCAGATTCTGCAGGATGAAAAGCACGCAATCATCAACCAGCAATTCGAGACTCCACAGGCTCAGGACAGCCCGGTATGGCGCTCGTTGGTCAGCGTCGGACCGGTAATCGGCCAGCAGAAACTACTGATCGTCGATCCCGAGACGGCCTCGCCGTGCGCCGAGCGCTGTGTCGGTGAAATCTGCGTATCGGGGCCGAGCGTCGCCCGTGGGTATTGGCAGCAGGCGCAAGCCAGCAATCACGCGTTCCAGTCCGTCAGCGATCAGGCGGGAGAGGCCTACCTTCGCTCGGGCGACCTTGGCTTCCTGCATGAAGGGGAGCTGTACGTAACCGGTCGCTTGAAGGACATGATCATCATCGCCGGACGCAACTTCTATTCGGAAGACATCGAGCAGTCGGTCGTGACGAGCCAGCCCAAGGTGGTCGCCAACGGCTGCGCAGCCTTCGTCAGTGAGCATGACGTTCAGGAAAGCCTGGTGATTGTCGCCGAAGTCGAGCGCACGCAACGTCATGGCAATTTGCAGGACGTGATGATGGATATCCAGAAGGAAGTCTGGATGAAACACGAAATCAATCCGCAAGCCGTGGTGCTGGTATCTCCCGGACAGGTACCGCGAACGTCGAGCGGCAAAGTCCGTCGCAAAGCCTGTCGCCAGGCCTGGGAAAGCGGCGAACTCAAGGTGCTCGACCACTGGGCGCGCGAGCCGCTGATGGCTGACTGAGTTCACGCCAAGAGGTCGTCGTTCCAAAACCGGAATCAACGTCGCATTAACCCTGCCTCTGGATGAAGCCCGACTGTGGCCCGTCCTGGTGGTATAGGCGGCCTGTGCCCGATGGAAACCTCAACCTCCCACTATTTGAATAACTTTCGGGTGGCATCATGAATACACCAGCATTTTTTCCAGATAACGAGAAGGTCGGCGGTCCCCAGGCGGACTTTCAGGACATCGCGATCATCGGCGTCTCCGGTCGTTATCCCATGGCTGAAAACCTTGATGAGTTCTGGCGCAACCTGGCCTCAGGTCGCGACTGTGTATCCAGGCTGCCCGAAGATCGCTGGCAACAGGGACACCCGCAACGAGAGCGCTCTGGCGATACCTGGGGCGGTTTCCTGAAGGATGTCGATTGCTTCGATTCGCTGTTCTTCAACATCACACCGCGGGATGCCGCCAAGCTCGATCCGCAGGAACGGCTTTTCCTGCAATGTGCCTATGCTGCCATCGAGGACGCCGGCTACACCCGAAGGACCTTGGGCAAGTCGGTGGCCGAGCGGCATTCCAGGCAAAGCCGGGTGGGGGTCTTCGCGGGAGCCATGTATCAGGAGTATCAACTCTACGGAGTTGAGGCTTCATTGGTCAGCGATGGCACGGCGGCGAATGGTGTGGCCGCATCCATTGCGAACCGGGTCAGTTTTTTCTGCGGTTTCAATGGCCCGAGCCTGACGCTCGATACCATGTGTTCGTCCTCGATTACCGCCATCCACCTGGCTTGCCAGAGCCTGCAATTGCAAGAGTGCAACGTGGCGTTGGCCGGTGGTATCAATCTCTCTTTGCACCCCAACAAGTACCGCTTGCTCAAGGACAACAAGTTCCTTTCGCAAAAGGGGCGCTGTCGCAGTTTCGCCAGGGGAGGGGATGGCTATATTCCCAGCGAAGGTGTCGGCGTCGTGGTGCTCAAGCCCCTGGCCAAGGCTGTGCTCGATGGTGACCGAATCCATGGGGTCATCAAGGCCAGTGTGATAAATCACGGCGGGCACTCCACGGGTTACTACGTGCCCAACGCCGAGCAGCAATCGGCGTTGATCAGGGAGGCCATCGACAAGGCAGGTATCGATCCCCGGCACATCCAGTATGTCGAAGCGCATGGCACTGGCACGCCGGTAGGCGATCCGATCGAGTTACAAGGACTGAGCACCGCCTTTGGCGCCTATACCCAGGATAAACAGTTCTGTGCAATCGGATCGGTCAAGTCGAACATTGGCCATTCCGAAAGCGCCGCCGGTGTTGCGGCGCTGAGCAAAATCCTGCTGCAGATGAAACATGGGCAGTTGGCACCCTCGCTGTATGCCGATGAAATCAATCCCGATCTCAACTTCACCGACTCTCCCTTCTATGTGCAGCGGAATCTGGAGGCATGGCCGTGTGCGGTCGACGAGCAGGGCCGTCGGCGTCCGCGCATGGCCAGCCTGTCCTCATACGGCGCCGGAGGCTCGAATGCCCACCTGATCATTGCGGAGTATCTGCCGTCGCAGGCGGTCGCTCAGCAAGGCCCGCAGGTGCCTCCAGTCCTGGTGTTGTCCGCACCCAACCAGGTGGCCTTGCAGCTCCAGGCCAGGCAGTTGTTGCAGTTCTTCCAGGCGGGCGGGGCCGCTACCTCCCAGGAGCTGCTTGAGTGTGCCTACACCTTGCAAGTGGGCAGGGAGGCCTTTGATTGGCGCCTCGGATTCGTGGCCCAGGATGTGGATGCGGCGATTGCGTCACTGGAGCAGTTCCTCGATGGGGCCCATGAGCAGGTTGCCCATATTCTGCACGGCAGGATAAACGAATCGACAGCCCGTCCGGCGGTGCCCGGGGACACCCATGGCGGCGCTGACCCACAGCAATGCCTGCGCGCCTGGATCGATGGCGCGGATATCGACTGGGCGAACCTGTACGGCAAGGTTCGTCCGGCTCGCGTCAGCCTGCCGACGTATCCGTTTTCCCGGAACAAGCTCTGGTTGAAAACCGATACCCGGCTTTCACCTTACACATCGCCAGTGGTAGATGGACCTCATGCCCATCCCCTGCTCGGACAACATCAGTCTGGAACACTGATGTTTTCTTCAGTGTTCAGCGGTCAGGAGCCTTTCCTGGCCGATCATCAAGTCAACGGCAGCCCGATACTGCCGGCCGTTGCCTATCTGGAGATGGCCAGAGCGGCACATGAGGCATTGACGCCCGAGAAGGCGCCACTGAGCCTGCATAAACTGCTCTGGTCCAGGCCGGCACAAGTGGCAGGCGCAGTACTCGACACACGTATTACCCTGAGCGCCCAAGACAGCGCCCATCAGTCATTCATCATTGAAAGCACGGACGCCTCGGGTGACTACCTGACATGCGCCAGGGGCACGATCGGCAGGCTGCAGCAATCCGCGCCGCCAGCGCTCGATGTACCGGCATTCATTGGCCAACACTGTCATCGGCGGTATGAGGGGGCTGAGTGCTATCGCCACTTCGCGAGTATCGGTCTGGACTACGGGCGCAGCCACCAGACCATTGAATACCTGCACCGTGGGGCGCACCACGTAGTTGCCAGACTGAGCCTGGCGCCATTCGACACAAGCTACCAGCTCCATCCTTCAATGGCGGATGGAGCGTTCCAGGCGATCATCGGGTTTTATCTGGGGGCCGATCGTAGCGACTGGCTACCGGTGCCTTTTGCCCTGGAACGGGCGGATCTGCATCGTGCCTGTTCATCCGAGATGTGGTGCATCGTCTCGCATGCGGCGCAAGGAGACGGCAAGGTCTTCGATATCCAGCTGCTCGATGTCGACGGGCGGCTTTGCGCTCTGTTCAGCGCATTGACGATCAAGGATTTCTCTGCGGCGAAACGTGTCCTGGTCGAGGTCGCCCCGGTCGCTGTCACGCCGGGTAGGAATGTGTCCTTGGCGGTCGAGTGGCAACCTTGTGAATGGCTTGCCACGCCAGCACCCGCGCCTCTCAAGGTATTGCAGATCGGCACGCAGGATGGAATCGAAGCCGAGCTGTCCAGGTTGTTGCCGCAGCGCGTTTATGCCGACCATCAGGAGCTGGCCAGTCGCGAGTCGTGTGATCGCCTGCTGGCCCGCGCAGGGGCGTTCGATGAAATCCTGTGGATTGCTCCAACGCCCGGAGCCGACCTGATACAAGAACAGGAAACAGGCATGATGAACCTGTTCCGACTGGTCAAGGCGCTGCTTTCGCAAGACTGCCATACCCGTCAGTTGTCATTGACGCTGGTCACATCCCAGGCTCAATCGGTGCACGAGGCCGAGCCGGTCTTTGCCGCCCACGCCTCCGTCCACGGCTTGGTAGGGGTGCTTGCCAAGGAAATGCGTAAATGGCGTTTCCGGATGATTGACCTGGACGGGACTCGCCCCTGGCCAGTGGAGCAACTGCTGACGCTGCCCTTCGACTCGAAGGGGGAAACCTGGGCCTTGCGTGCAGGCCGTTGGTACCGGCAATGCCTGATGGCGTGCCATGAGCCGCTGGCGAAAGAGGCCTGGGCGTTCCGTCGGCACGGAGTGTATGTGATCCTCGGTGGCGCCGGTGGCATCGGCAAGGCCCTGAGCCGTTATCTGATCGAACACTACAGCGCCAACGTGATCTGGCTTGGCAGGCGCAGCCTGGAGCAAGGCATCACTGCGGAACTGGACAGTTTCCGCGACCTGTCTCATGTGCCGATCTATTTTCAGGCCGATGCAACCGACCCGGCGGCGCTTGCCGAGGCCCATCGGCAGATCAAGCAACGCTTTGCGCACATTCATGGCGTGATCAATTCGGCCATCGTGCTCCACGATCAAAGTGTCCTGAGCATGGAGGAGCGAACGTTCGCCCTGGTGCTAGGCACCAAGGTCGCAAGCAGTGTGAACATGGCGCAGGTGTTCGGCCATGAACCGCTCGACTTCATGTTGTTCTTCTCCTCTCTGGCGGCCTTCCTCAAGACCGCGGGGCAGAGCAATTACACGTCAGGGTCGGTATTCCAGGATGCCTTCGCCCATCACTTGCGCAACGTTTGCCGGTTCCCGGTCAAGATCATGAACTGGGGCTACTGGGGCGAGTTCGGCGCGGGTGCTTCCGAGCACTATCGTCAGCGGATGGCGAACATCGGCGTTGCTTGCATTGATACCGCCGAGGGCATCGCGGCCGTCGAGTTCCTGCTGCGCAGTTCGCTTTCGCAACTGGGCTTCATCCGCATGCTCGATTTCAACGCGCTCAATATCTTGCCGGGCATGCTGCTGGATCGTGCGCTGGAAATCGGCGATCGGTACGCCACGGTGAGCGATGTGGCCGGGGTACTGGCCCGCGCGGACCTGCAGATGCAGGCACTGCTGCCGCAGCCCCCGGGCGCGACCATGGCCGTTGCACCTCAGGTCGCCGCCCTGGCTGCGTCGTTGCCCGCCGAAGCGAATGGGGGGCTGGCGCCGTTGCCAGCGAGAGACTCGGCAAAGCCGGTGCGCGATCTGCGCGGCAGGGCATTGGCTCATATGAAGACTCTGGTCAGTGAGGCCCTGCAGGTGCCTGTTGACGAGTTGGATCTCGGTACGCCGCTGGTGCGTTATGGCGTCGACTCGATCTCGGCGGTGTATATCACCAACGCCTTGGGTGAGGTGTTCGGCAAGGTCGATGGCACCTTGTTGTTCGACCTGCAGACGATTGAAGAGCTGGCCGACCATTTTCTTTCGGTTCAGCCTCAGGTCTACGCAGGGCTTTTCAGCAGCGTGACGGCCGAGGATCCTCCCTCCGCCAGCAGCCAGCCCGCGGTGTCGTCTGGCGCGGATTTGCGCAGCAATACGGTGCTGCGCATGAGAGCCCTGGTCAGCAATGCCCTGGAGGTTCCGCTCGATCAACTCGATGACAGCACGCCATTGGTGCGCTATGGGGTTGACTCGATCTCGGCGGTGTACATCACCAATGCCCTGGGCGAGTTGTTCGGCAAGGTCGACAGCAGCCTGCTGTTCGATGTCCAGACCATCGACGAAGTGGCGGACTACTTCCTGGCTCACGAGCCCGATACCTGCGCCAGGCTGTTCGGGGCTGAGACGGACGTTAGCGACACCAACCGCGTTCAAGGCCCATTGCTCGATACACCGCGGCAGGGGGCCGCGACTTCAGTACAGGTCCCGTCTGCGGCGCCGCGGTTGCCGATGCTGACAATCAACCGTGACGACGATATCGCGATTGTCGGCATGGCCGGTCGTTATCCCCAGGCGCTCGATCTCCCCGCGTTCTGGCACAACCTGCTCAAGGGGGTGCACTGCATCGAAGAAATTCCCGCGCAGCGCTGGGATTGGCGCACCGGCTTTTCGAACGACCCCGAATTGATCGGCGGCTGCTATACGCGCTGGGGCGGTTTCATCGAGGGACATGACGAATTCGATCCAGTCTTTTTCCATATTTCTCCGGCCGAGGCCGAGTTGATGGACCCGCAGGAAAGGCTGATTCTGCAGCACGCCTACAGTTGCATCGAGGATGCCGGCTACACCCCCCAAGGGCTTTCGAACGGAGGGGATGTCGGGGTGTTTGTCGGCGTCATGAACAGCGACTATCCGCTGGTCTCGCGCTATTGGTCGATCGCCAACCGCGTGTCCTACGTCTTTGACTTTCGAGGTCCCAGCATTGCGCTGGATACGGCCTGTTCTTCATCCCTGAGTGCGCTGCACCTGGCTGCCGAAAGCATCCGTTGCGGCAGCTGCGCCAGCGCCCTGGTGGGCGGGGTCAACCTGATTACCGACCCGGTGCATCTCTCCAGCCTGTCCTACATGCAGATGCTCTCCCACGGCGATGCCTGCCGTGCCTTCGGCGATCGGGCGGACGGTTTCGTCGCCAGTGAAGGCGTGGGCGTGGTGATGCTCAAATCCCTGGGGCAGGCCAGGCGAGAAGGCGATCATATCTACGGGGTGATCAAGGGCAGCATGATCGGCGCCGGGGGACGCACGTCGGGCTACACCGTACCGAGTCCACGATCCCAGTCCCAGCTCATGGTCAAAGCGCTCGAGCGTGGGGGAGTCGCGGCCCAGGATGTCAGCTACATCGAGGCCCATGGCACCGGGACCGCCCTGGGCGACCCGATTGAAATCAAGGGGCTGGTAGGTGCCTACACGGGGCTGACGGCATCCGGCCAGACCTGCGCGCTGGGCTCGGTGAAGTCCAATATCGGCCACGCGGAAAGCGCCGCCGGCATGGCGGGCCTGAGCAAAATATTGCTGCAGATGAAACACGGCATGCTGGCGCCGACCCTGCATGCCCACCCGTGCAACCCGCGTATCGATTTCAGCCAGACGCCGTTGCGCCTCGTGGAGACGGCTCAAGCCTGGGAGCGTCGGACCAGGCAACAGGACAGCCAGACCTGGCTGGTGCCGCGGATTGCCGGCCTGTCCTCCTTCGGGGCAGGAGGGGCCAATGCCCATCTGTTGATCGCCGAGGATGATCAGGCTCCAGTCCACATGCCTGGCGCTGTCGTGAGTGCGATTGTGTTGTCGGCGCAAAGCCGTGAACAACTGCGGCAACGCGTCGACGATCTGTCGCGGCACCTGCACGACGAAAGGCTCGACGACACTCACCTGAGTCGTCTGGCATTCACATTACAGACAGGCCGCGAGACCCTGGAGTGGCGCCTGGGGTTCGTCGTTCGGGACATGGCCCATTTGAGCCAATGCCTGGACCAGATACTGGACACCGACTGGTCGCAACTGGCCTGGCTGGCCATCGGCGATGCTCCGCCCCGCAGCAAGCCCACGTTGCCGCCGGTGCATAGCGCAGCGCCATGGACCAGCCAGGCGCTGCAACAGCAGATCGACAACTGGGTGCAGGGCGACCCGGTGGATTGGGCGCAGTGCCATGTCCGGCAACCGCAACGCCTGAGTTTGCCCGGTTATCCGTTCCGTCGTGACCGCTATTGGCTTGCACCGAGCCATGACCTGCGCCGCCTGACTCCGACGGCAGAGGGGAACTCGTCTTCACCGCTCAGGGAAAGCGCGCAGGTGGAGGCGCGTGCCAAGCAACCGGTGCTGACTTACCGGGAAGTCTGGCAGCCACAGGAACGGCAGAACCGTCATTCGCCGGCGCAGGTGCGGCGAGTCCTGTGTCTGGTCGATCGTGCGGAGCGCGGCCAGGCGCTGAACCTGGTCATCGAACAGGCGCACCCGGGTTGCGCGGTGATGTTCCTGGTCTGCGACGGCGAAGCCACTGGCCTGAACAATGGGGTGGCGCTCGCCCGTGACGACCTGGAGGGCTTCACCGCGGCCTTTCAACTGGTGCGCCAACGCTGGTCCGATGTGGATATCTGCTACCACGCACTGGGCGCCTGCGATCTCTATTACTGCGAGCGTTATGAAGGATTGCTGTACAGCATCCAGGCAATGATGGCGGCACAGTTACCGGTCCATCGACTGTTCCTGCTGGCTCGTTATCCACTGCCGAGGTTGCAGGCCCAGGTCGAGAGCTGGATGGGGTTTGTGCGTTCGCTGCCGATGGTCATGCCGCAGACGCGGGTCAGCCTGCTGGCCTGCCAGGACACCCCCGGCACAGGTGCATTGTCGATGGCGGACTGGTTCGCCCTTCATGTGTTGCCAGAGGCGCTGGCCGCTGAAGGGGACAGCGTGTTCTATCGGGATGGCATTCGCCATGTGGCTGTTACCGAGGCCTTGGCGCTGGTCGACAGCCCCCGGATCGAACAGGCGGGGAAGACCTGGTTCATCACCGGCGGGATGGGGGCTCTGGCGCAGCTTCTATGGCGTCGTCTGCATGCCCAGGGAGCGAACCTGGTCCTTACCGGGCGTTCAGCGCTGACACCGGCCCTCGTCAGGGACATCGAGGCGCTGGATCGAGGTGTCGGGCGTCTGCTTTATGTGCAGGCCGATGTCAGCGATGAAATCAGCCTGCGTCGCGCCGTACAGCAAGCCAAGGCGCGTTTTGGGCAGATTCATGGGGTCATCCATGCGGCGGGGGCTGCACCGACCACCACGCTGGAGGCGATCGACCTGGCTGACTTCCAGCGCGTGCTCGCGGCCAAGGTCGAGGGAACCCGCGTCCTGTCCCGGGTGTTCGAACCTGAAGGGCTGACCTGGCATGTGCAGTTTTCGTCGTCGTCCGCGATTCTGGGGGACTTCGGTTCCTGCAGCTATGCCGTGGCGAACCGTTACCAGAGCGCATTTGCCCTGGCAAAGAACCTCGACAGTCAGACGCGCCACATCGTCATCAACTGGCCGTTGTGGCGCGATGGGGCAATGGGGCTCAACAGCCGCCGCGAAGAACGTTTTTACCTGGACGGCAGTGGCCAGGACTATCTGGAGACCCCCGACGGCCTGGCGCTTTTCGAGCAGATTCTCGCCTCGGCCGTGCCTCAGGCGATCGTTCTGGTAGGTGGCAACAACCCATTGCAGCGTCGCCTGTCGGGCCATGCGCCGGCAGCGGAGCCTGCACCGGGCGTTTCCATACCGGTTCAACCGTCGTCGGCCCCGGTCGACGCGCGGCAGGTGCGCCAATGGGTGTTCGAGGCTATCGAAGAGCAGATAAAGCTGCCGGCGGAACGTGTCCGGACGAGCCTGAACTGGACAGAGCTGGGTTTCGACTCGATCAAGCTGGCTCAGCTGGGCAAGCAACTGTCGCAACGACTGGGCTGCGCACTGACCCCCGCGACCTTTTTTGCTAATCCGAGCGTCGATGATCTGCTGGCTTTCCTGACGCGCGACCTGGCGCCGCAGAGTCCCCCAGTTGTCCCGACAGACAAGCCGCACATGGCGCCGCAATCGGCGTCGCCGAACACGCCCGAAACCTATGAGCCGATTGCGATCATCGGCGTCAGCGGTCGTTTCCCCGGTGCGGATTCGGTGGAGCAGTTGTGGCGGAACTGGGTCGAGGGCACATCGGCGATTCAAGCCGCCTCGGCGTGTCGCGGTTTGCGGGCCGAGAGCGCCGGTTTTGCCACGCAGTCCCGGCTCTACGCAGGCTTTATCGATGGCGTGGAGGCGTTCGACCCGCTGTTCTTCGAACTCTCGCCCCATGAAGCGGCAGTGATCGATCCCCAGCAACGTCTGTTCCTGCAAGCCGCCTGGCATGCGTTCGAGGACGCCGGTTACCTCGGCGCTTCGATCCGTGGCAGCCAGTGTGGTGTGTTTGTCGGTGCCGAAGAGAGTTTCTACGGCGAGCAACTGGCAGATGCAGGCCGCATCAACGCTAACCGCAATGCCACCTTGTCGGCGCGAATTGCCTACGCTCTGGACCTCAATGGCCCTAACTACAGCCTGACCGCTTCATGCTCCTCCGGTCTGATGGCGATACATCAGGCGTGCCGCGCCTTGCATAACCGTGAGTGCACCATCGCCCTGGCTGGTGGCGTCAGCCTGATGATTTCATCCAGGGAGCTGGGGGCATTGGCCGATGTCATGCCGTTGGCACAGGAGCCTGCGTGCCGGGTGTTTGATCAGGACGCCAGCGGCCTGGTTCCGGCCGAAGCGGTGGCTGCCGTGGTGCTCAAGCCGTTGAGCCAGGCGCTGGCCGATGGCGATCAGGTTTACGGCGTGATTCGCAGCAGTGCGGTGAACTACGACGGGCGTACCAACGGCATTCTGGCGCCGAGTCCGGCCCGACAGGCCGAACTCTTCGCTCAGGCCCTTGCCACTGGAGGGCTTGAGCCAGGGCAGATCCAGCTGGTCCTGGCCCATAGCATCGGCATGCACCTGGGCGATCCGGTCGAAGTACAGGCGTTGCAGCAGGTATTTGCTCAGGACAACCGGCAGCCCTGTTCACTGAGCTCGATAAAACCAGGGTTGGGCCATAGCTTCGCCGCCTCGGGGGTCGTGGACCTGCTGGCCATGTTGATGGCGCTGCGGTATGCCTGTAAGCCCGCGTTGCAAGGCTTGCGGCAGGTCAACGAATACATTGGCTTCGACCGCTCCGGCATTGCTCCGGTACTCAGCCGGCAATCCTGGCAGGTGGCACCAGGAGAGCGTCGCCGCGGCCTGGTCAGCACCACCGGGATCAATGGTTCGAATGCTTGTGTCCTGATCGAGGAAGCCCCACAGCCTTGCGAGACGGCACCCGCGCCAGCCTATACAGCGTACCTGGTGCTGCTGTCTGCACCGGATGCACCGCGCCTGGCGCAACTCGCCGAGTGTTTGTTGCAGCAGATCACGGATAACCCTGAGCTGCGGCTCGAGGACGTTGCGTTCACCTTGATGCAGGGCCGTGAGCCACTGGAGTGCCGTGCCGCCTGGGTGGTGCATTCGCTTGACGAATTGCGCACGGTATTGGCCGGTTTCGACGACGTATCGCTGGGGTATCGCGGCCATAACCCGGTGCTGGAGTCCCTGGCGCCCGCGGCCTGGCCCGATTCGCCGAGCAGTGACGCCCTGCATGCCTTGGCCGCGGCTTGGGTGGAGGGAACACCGATGCCGGTTCGCCCTGCAGTTGCAGGCAGGCGCATCTCGTTGCCCCTGACCGCTTTCCTGCGCACCCCGTGCTGGTCGGCCAACACCTTGCCCGGTCCGGTCGCACAGTCTGTGCGAGCGGAACCTTCCCGCCAGGCTAACGAGGATATCCATGCCTTCATCCTGGCATTCCTCGAACAGCACCTGGGGCTGAGCCCTGCGCAACTGGTGGTGGACAAGCCGCTGCGCCAGTACGGCATGGACTCGGTTCTGGCCATCAAGCTCGCCCACGCCCTGGAGCAGCGTTTCCAGGTGCGACTTTCCGCGCGAGCCTTTCATGAGAACCCATCGCTGGCGGCGCTGAATGCGCATATCCAGCAGCACCCCGACTTCGCCCATGGGGCCGGGAGCGAGGTTGCGCCGTTTCAGGATGCACAAGTCATCGCGATGCTCGATCAGATTATCCAAAACGAGAAATCCCTGGACGACGTTAAGGAACTGTTGAAATGAATGCAGTCGCCACTAAAGAACAGCTTCTGGCCGCGTACAAAGCGGGAGAAATTTCGACCGCACAATTGAAGAGCCTGCTATTTGCCGCCGAACCCACGCCCCTGTCCGCCGGGCAAAAAGGGTTGTGGGCGTTGCACAAGACGCTGCCGGACATCACGGCCTATCAGATTCCCTTGTGTTTCCGTTGCGACCGAGCACTGGACCTCGAGGCGCTGCAACAGGCTTACCGGCGTGTCCTGACCAGCTATCCATTGCTGACCAGCGTCCTGCATGAAGTGCAGGGCCAGCCGAGCCTGCGACCGCAGGCGGTTTCACGGTTCGGCCTGGTGCTGGAGGACGTTCGCGGGATGCCCACGCAACAGGTGCTGGACAGGTTGCACGGGTTGAGCAAACAGCCCCTGCCGCTGGAAGGGACTGCGTTGATCGATGGTCATGTCTTCCAGGCGGACGAGCAATGGTGGGGGTTGTTCCGGGTTCATCACATTGTCTTCGACGGCACTTCTGCCTTGCTGTTTCTGAATCACTTGTTCGATGCCTACCAGAGTCTTGTCAGCGGCCTGCCGCCGCACGTCGAGCAACCGTCCGCGCACTTCGCTGAGTTTGTCGCCTGGCAAAACGAAATGCTCGCGGGGCCTGCCGCACAGCCGTTGCTCGACTATTGGCAAGGCGCGCTGGAACAAGTACCGCCGCCCCTGGAGCTGACGACGGACTTCGCCCGCAGCAGCACGGTGTCGTTCGAAGGCAGCAGTCTTCGCCAGTCGGTGCCTGAGGCACTGAATGCACGTCTGGAGCGCTTTTGCTCCGAACATGGATTGACCAGGGCGGTATTTTTCCTGGGGGTCTTCAATGGGTTGCTCAGCCGGTACACCCAGCAACAGGACATCGTTGTCGGCATGCCGACGCTGGGGCGCCCCAAAGAGTGTTTTGGGCAAAGCATCGGCTACTTCATGAACATGGTGCCGATTCGCAGCCGCGATATCGAAAGCGGTAGCGCGCGTGACTATTTGCGACGCCTGCAAGAGACGATGATCGATGCCGTCGACCATAGCGATTATCCTTTCCCGACGCTGCTCAAGGCACTCAAGGTGCCCCGCAACCATCGACAGCGCCCGCTGTTCAACATCGCGTTCGCCCATCAGAACTTCGCCAGCAGTCATTGGCTGCAGCACCTTGAGCATCAATACACCACGCCGCTGGGTATCACGATGGTCGAGCAGCTGCGCCAGGAAGGCGAATACGAGCTGGAGCTCGAGATCATCGAAAGCGCCGACGGTGCGCTGATCAACTTCAAATACGCCACCGCTCTGTTTGAACCGGCACGCATCGAACGGATGCTCGCGCACTACCTGCAATTGGTGGAAGGGGTCCTGGCCGACCCGCAGCGTTCGCTGGCGGACCACGACATTGTGGCGGCGCAGGAGCGGGCACTGCTGCAACGCTGTAACGACACAGACCTGAAGGTGCCGGCGGTCGCGAGCCTGCTGGAGTGGGTGCAGCAACAGGCCGAGCGTGACCCGGAAAAAACAGCCTTTCGGTATCAGGAGCACAAGCTCGGTTACCGCGCGCTGATGCAAGGCGCGAAGGCGCTGGGCAACTTCTTGAGCGCACGGGGGATCGGGCCGGGGGCGAAGGTTGCGATTTGTGTCGAGCGCTCGCTGGATCTGCCGTTGGCCATCCTGGGTGTCCTGCACAGCGGCGCGGCCTATGTCCCCCTGGACCCGACTTATCCCGGCGAACGCCAGCGCTACATGCTGGAAGACAGCGGTGCCAGTCTGCTGTTGAGCCAGTCGACGATCACCCGCGACTGGCCCGTGCCTTGTGACGTCCTGTGCATGGACGAGCAGCGCGCCCGCATCGCAGAGTATGCCGACAGCCAGGTACCGCAACTCAAGGTCCGCAGTGACAGCGATCTGGCGTACCTGATCTACACCTCGGGCTCCACCGGCAAGCCCAAGGGTGTGATGGTGCCCCACAGCGCGTTGAACAACTTCCTCCACGGCATGGCCGAGATGCTGCAGGTCGATGAGCGCGACCGTTTACTGGCCGTGACCACCTTCAGTTTCGATATCGCGGGGCTGGAGCTGTTTCTCGGGCTTGTTCGCGGTGCCGAATGTGTCCTCTGCGATGCCGCCGTGGCCAGTGATGCCGAGCGCCTCAAGGCGTTGATCGAGCACAGCGATCCAAGCCTGATGCAGGCGACACCGACGACCTGGCAATTGCTGTTCCAGGTCGGCTGGCAGCCTTCCTCGCGGTTGAAAGTGCTGTGCGGCGGAGAGGCGATGCCGGTGGCGTTGTTCCAACGCTTTCAGGCGTCGTCGGCGCAGGTCTGGAATCTCTATGGGCCGACCGAAACCACGATCTGGTCCAGCGCCAAGCGTCTCGATCACGCCAAGGGCGTGACCATCGGCGGCCCGATCGCAAACACCCAGCTGCATGTTTTCAATCAGTATCGACGCCTGCAGCCGATAGGCGTGCCGGGTGAACTGGCGATTGCCGGGGCCGGGCTGGCAACGGGTTACCATCGACTGGCTGAACAAACGGCGGACAAGTTCGTCGCCGACCCGTTTCGCCCGGGGCAGCGAATGTTCCTTACCGGCGACAGTGCGTTGCGCCTGGAGGACGGCGAGATCCGGTGTCTGGGACGCCAGGACCTGCAAGTCAAAGTGCGGGGGCATCGGATCGATGTCGAGGAAATCGAGACCTGCATCGTCGCGCAGTGCCCGGTGCGGTCGGCGGTCGTCGTACTGCATCAGGCGAGTGAGCACGCCTCGATGCTGGTGGCCTACCTGCAGGCCGACAGTGCTGCTATCGACCAGCAGCAACTGATCGCAACGGTCAAGGCCGAGCTGGGCAAACACCTTCCCGGGTACATGATGCCTCAGCGCTTTGTCTGCGAGCAGGCGATGCCCATGACTGCCAACGGCAAGGTCGACCGCAAGGCGCTGATGGCGCGGATGTTGCCAAAGGCGGCGGACAAGGTTGTCGCGACAGCGCCGCCAGTCAGCCAGCCGCAGACGGTAGAGCAGGTCCGGCAGGCCTGGCAGCAGGTACTGGGTTATCCCGTGGAGGATGACGAGACCGGCTTTTTCGATTTCGGCGGTGATTCGGTCAGCGCGGTGCAGGTCGCACAGCTGCTGAGTGAGCGGTTGCAGCGCAAGGTGGCGGTGACGCTGCTGTTTCAATACCCAACGGTGAGCCTTCTGGGGGCGGCGCTGAATCAACTGGCGCCGGTCCTGAGCGACGATGGTGCGCCGAGCACGGCGGACGCAAGCCTGACCCAGGCGCCCGAACGCTTGCCGGACGCGCTGGAGGGGGCCGCGGCGGTCATCGGCATGTCCTGCCAGTTTGCACAAAGCGTGGACCTGGAGGCGTTCTGGGACAATCTCTGCCAGGGCCGCGCCTGCGTCACCCGTTGGAGCGATGCCCAGCTGCGTGAGCTGAACGTCCCGGAGTCCATGATCCGGAACCCGCAATTCGTTCCGGTCAAGGCGATCCTGGACGATAAGCATGCGTTCGACGCGACCTTCTTCGGACTCTCGCCCAGGGACGCGGGCTTCATGAGTCCGGCGTTCAAGCACCTGCTGATGCATGCCTGGCGGGCGTTCGAAGATGCCGGTTATATCCCTGAGCAGACCCCGAGCACGGCGGTATATATCTCGGCCGGGCAGAGCATGAGCGGCCAGCAGGGCGCGGCGGACGCGGCGTACTTTATCGAAGACGCCGATGAGTATGTCCGCTGGCTGATGGGGCAGGGCGGCAGCATTCCGACCATGATCTCCTACAAGCTCGGCCTGTCGGGCCCCAGCGTATTCCTGCAGACCAACTGTTCGTCGTCGTTGGTGGCATTGCAGGCCGGGCTGGACAGTATCCGCAGCGGCGCCGCGGATTACGCCCTGGTGGGCGCGGCAACGGTATTTCCGGTGTCGATGGCCGGTTATCTCCATCAGCCCGGGCTGAACTTTTCCAGCAGCGGCCAGTGCCGCGCATTCGATGCCGAAGCCGATGGCATGGTGAGCGGTGAAGGCGTCGCCATGCTCTTGCTCAAGCGCGCCAGCCTGGCGCTGGCCGATGGCGATCCGGCCTACGCCTTGCTCAAGGAAGTACAGGTCAATAACGACGGGGCCCTCAAGGCCGGTTTTTTTGCCCCCAGCGTCGCGGGACAGGCGGCGGTCATCGGCCGCGTGCTGGACAAGGCGGGTGTCGAGCCGCAAGAGGTCGGTTACATCGAGACCCACGGCACGGGCACCGCGCTGGGCGACCCCGTGGAATTCGCCGCGCTCAGCGACGCCTACGCCAGCAGCGCCGGAGCGCTACGGTTTTGCGGCCTGGGCTCGGTGAAAAGCAACATCGGGCACACGGACACGGCTGCGGGGCTCGCCGGCTCGATCAAGGCCATCCTCAGCCTGGTCCACCAGAAGATCCCTCCGACACTGCATATCGACTCGCCAAACCGGCAGATCGACCTTGAGCACTCGCCGTTCTTTCTGGTGGACCGCTTGCGGCCGTGGCCGGCGCAGCCGGGGCGACCACGGCACGCGGCCGTCAGCTCCTTCGGGGTGGGCGGTACCAACGCCCATGCATTGTTCCGCAGCGCCGACGACTTGCCCGCGCGTCCGGCGTCCGTGGGCTCGGGCCCTTATCTGGTGTTGCTGTCGGCCAAGACCGAGGACAAGTGCCGGGTGGCCGCGCAGCAGTTGCTGGCCTTTGTGCAAAACAGCGCTCCCTCACTCGATCTCGGCGATCTCGCCTACACCCTGCAAGTCGGCCGCAAAGCCTGGCCGCAGCGTATTGCCATGGTTGTGAGCGACCGTAACGAGCTCTGCCGCACCCTGGCGAACTGTATCGAGGGGCGTGCCGACGATGCGTTGCATCGAGGGCGGGCGAGTCGCCAACTGGCCGCCCGCGAAGGGCTCGCCTCCGCCGCGAGCGACGTACACAGCCTGGCCCGGCACTGGGTCCAGGGTGGCCACCTCGAGGGCTACCAAGCGCCAACCGGCGACAGACCGCCACGGCGCATTCACCTCCCGACTTATCCCTTCATCACTGACCGCGAAAGGCACAGTATGCCGACCACTTTGCAGAACACTGTCGAGCCTGTTCCACAGCCCGTTCCCGCGCCGCCGGCCGGAACGGCCAGCCATGCCCTGCAGGGTGCCGTCTGCTGGGTACGCGAGCCTTCACCCGCTGGCGAGTCGCAGCAGGGCGGCAGGACGGCGATCGTTTGCGACGCACTCGACTTGACCGGCGCACTGGGCGAGATGCTGCACATCGACCCTCGGGTTTTCAGCGACCAGGCCGCCCTGGCGACACTGTTCGAACAGCACGCGCACCTTGAACACCTGATCTGGCTACTGCCCGAGGACCGTATCGGTACATTGGCGGGCATGCAGGCCGAGCAGCACCGAGGGGTGTTATGGGGCGCCACCTTGCTGCAGGCACTGGGGGGAAGCTACCACGGCAAAGCGCTCAAGTTTACGGTGGTGACCCGGCGCAGCGTGGCGATTTTCGACCAGGACCCTCTGGTGGCCACCCACAGTGGGGCCCATGGACTGGTCGGGACGGTGGTCAAGGAACACCCGCACTGGCAGGCGCGGATTGTCGATGTCGAGGACCTTGGCGTGGTGTGGACGACAGCCTTCGCCGCATTGCCCTTCGAGCGTAGTGGCAGGCCCTGGGCGTACCGCGCGGGCGACTGGTTCCGGCCTTCGTTGCACCTGCTGGACGACAGCCTGGGCAGCCCCGATCGGCTTGCCGGGTCGACGTACCGCCAGGGTGGGGTGTATGTGATCGTGGGCGGCGCCGGCGCCATCGGGCAGGACTGGAGCGCTTACCTGCTGCGCAACTATCAGGCGCAACTGGTGTGGATCGGTCGCAGCGCGGCGGACGCACAAGTGCAGGCCAGCATCGAGCGGCTGGCGGCCCTGGGCCCCGCGCCGCTGTATGTTCAGGCCGATGCGACGGACCTGGAGCAATTGCAGCGGGCCTGTGACGCCATTCGCCAGCGCTTTCCCCGGATTCACGGTGTCGTGCACTCGGCGATGGTGCGTGAGAACCAGGTCTTGCAGCAGCAGACGGCGCAAGACTTCGAACGTCAGGTCAATACCAAGGTTGCCATTGCGCTGAACCTGGCACAGCTGTTCAGCGAGGAACCTCTCGATTTCCTGTTGTTTTTCTCATCGATCAACGCCTTCTACCTGGCCCCCAACAGTTGTGCATACGCCGCCGGAGGCAGCTTCATCGGCGCGTTGGCCGACCAGCTCAATCAGCGCAGGGATCGTTGCGCGAAAGTCGTCTACTGGCCGCATTGGGAGACCGCGCAACTGCGCGAGGACTCCCAGGGTGTCCGGCAGCACCTGGCACGGTTGGGGTTCGGTGTGTTGCCTGTCGAGCAAGGCATGGCCCAGCTCGAAACTTTCCTGGCGCAGCCGTTCACGCACATGGCCAGTTTGCGGCTGACCAGCGAAACCAAGCTGCAACAGCTGAACTTCAGCGGTTTCGGCGTGTACGCCAAGCAGCAGGCCTGCGCTGCCGACATGGTGCCTGCGACGACGCTCGAGCTGGACCAGGCGCAACGCTTGATTGAAATCACCTATGGCCGGCTGGATGAAATCGCACCGCTGCTACGGGCGTTGATGTGGCGACAGATCGACCTGTTCCTTGGCGAAGCGGGTCTGACTTCGGGCAACCGTCGCGGCCGCTATTCATTGAAGCACCTGCAATCGGCGCTCAGCGACGGTCACTATCTGCTGCGTTGGCTCAACGCCAGCCTGCGCATTCTCGAAGACCGCGAGGAAATCACCCTTTCAGGCGACCAAATCATACTGTCCAGCGCCCTGGAAGATCGGGTCGACAGCAGCTGGGAGCGCTGGCAGACGGTCAAGGCCGAGCTGGAAAAAGATCCGTTCCTGGCATCGGTCAGCCGTTTTATCGACGTGGCGCTGCAAGCCACTCCCGATGTGCTGGGCTCGCGCAAGAAAGCCACCGACGTGTTTTTTTCCAACAGTTCGATGGCACTGGTGGAGTCCATCTACAAGGAAAACCCCGTCGTCCACTACTACGGCTCGGTGGTCGGCAAGCTGGTCGCGGCTCAGATCGAGGCGATTGTGGCTCGACAACCGGACGCCAGGATTCGCCTGCTGGAAGTGGGCGCCGGCACCGGCAGTTGTACCGAGCATGTGTTGGCCGCTCTCAAGCCGTTTGCCGAAAATATCAGCGAATACTGCTTCACCGATCTGTCGCAGTTGTTCCTGCAGCGAGCCGAGCGTCGCTACCGCTCCGAGCATCCGTACCTGGCCACGCGGATTTTCAACGCCGAGAAAGAGCCGCAAGCCCAGGGGATGACGCCTGAACACTACGATGTGGTGATCGCCGCCAACGTGATTCACGCGACTCAGGACATTCGCACCTCGGTGCGCCATATCCAGTCGTTGATGAAGACTCATGGTCAGTTCCTGCTGTTGGAGCTGACTGAAAACTCACTGTTCTCCCACCTGACGTTCGGCTTGCTTGAGGGCTGGTGGCGCTTCACCGATCCCGAACTGCGGATGCCTTATGGCCCGGCATTGTCGGCCGCGAGCTGGCGCAGCGTCTTGCTGGATCAAGCCTTCGATCGCGTCAGCTTTCCATGTGCAGCCCTCAAGCGCAGCGACCTGCAGGTAGTCGTCGGCCGCAGCAGCGGGTTCGGTCTCGGTCCGCAGGCCCCGCGCCGCTGGACATCGGTGCAGGCGCCCGAAGCTACGGCCCCGACACAGCCCCATGCCCCGGCAGCCAGCCCAGGCGCGGCGCTGGCACGTACCGTTGCCTGCCAGGCCGCTCCGGCGCAGGTGGCCGTATCGTCGGCGTTCGCTCAGGTGCGCAGCACCCTGGCGCAGGTCTTCAGCCAGGCCCTGGGGGTTCCCACCAGTGATATCGATGGCGACGAGTCTCTGGGCGATTACGGTCTGGACTCCATCATCGGGGTCAAGCTGGTACAGCAGATCAATGCCCAGTTGAACGTGGAGCTGGTGGCGGGGGTTCTGTTCGAGTTCAACACCCTGAACCTGCTGGCCAGCCACGTAGCCGGCTTGTTGCCTGAGTCGAGGGTCACGCCTGCGCCCGCCGTCGAGCCGGTTTGCGCCGCTGTCGCGCCGCCGGTTCTCCAGCAGCGGGCCCAAGTGCTGACGCCGAGCCACAAGCCTCGCCCTCATGATGTCGCCATCGTCGGCATGAGCGCGCAATTTCCCGGGGCAAATTCGCTGTCGGCGTTCTGGAACAACATCGAGGAGGGAATCGACTGCACTCAGGAGATCCCGGAGGAGCGTTGGGACTGGCGGCAGTTCTTTGGTAAAAGCGACGGCGCGAACCCCCGCACCGAGTCACGCTGGGGCGGCTTTATCGACAATGTCTACCACTTCGATCCGCTGTTCTTTGAATTGTCGCCCTATGAAGCGGCATTGATGGACCCGCAGCAGCGCCTGCTGCTCAAGCACGCCTGGCTGGCGATCGAGGATGCCGGTGTCGCGCTCAAGCGGTTTGCCGCGAAGAAAACCGGTGTGTTCATGGCGGTCGGGGCATCCGAGTATGCGTACACCGTGCAATTGCCGGTGGGCAATCCACTGGTGGCGTCGTCGATTTCATCGGCGATGGTCGCCAACCGGATTTCCCACCTGTTCAACCTGCGCGGGCCGAGCGAGCACTACGACACCGGCTGTTCGTCCTCGCTGGTGGCTCTGCACCGGGCACTGGTGGCGATGGCCAACGGTGAGTGCGAGCAGGCCCTGGTCGGCGGTGTACAGCTGGTGTTGTCGCCCCTGGGCGCGATCAACCTGGGGGCCGTGGGCTTTCTCAGCAGCGATGGCCAGTCCCGTTCATTCCAGGCCGGCGCGGACGGTTTTGTCCGTTCCGAAGGCGTGGGGGTACTGGTACTCAAATCCCTGGAACAGGCGATCGCCGACCGGGACGATATCTACGCGGTGCTCAAGGGCAGTGGGGTGGCCCACGGTGGCAAAGGGGTTTCGCTGACGTCCCCGAATGCCCAGGGCATGAAGGAGGCAATCGTCCAGGCGCTGGACCGTGCTGGCGTGGAGCCCGGCTCCCTGTCCTATGTCGAGACCCACGGCATCGCCTCGGAAATCGGCGACAGCATTGAGATTCAAGCGCTGAAGTCGACCCTCGACGATGGGGCGGCGCCGGGAGATTGCGTCTTGAGCAGTCTCAAGCCGGTGATTGGCCACGCCGAAATCGCTTCGGGGATCGGTGCGCTGATAAAAACCGCATTGGCCTTGCGCAACCGTCTACGCCCGGGGGTTCCCGGTTTCTCGCAGGCCAGCGAGCACCTGTCGCTGGCCCATAGTCGCTTGAGCATTGCCGCGCAGCCGCGCGACTGGCCGGCGCCGGCGAGCGGCCACCCACGCCGTGCCGGGGTCAACAGCTTCGGTTTTGGTGGGGTCAATGCATTTGCCGTGCTTGAAGAATATGTCCATGAACCAAGCGCGTGGCCAAGCCAGGCAGGCGAGCGGCAGTTGCTGGTCCTCAGTGCCAAGCAGGACCCGGCGTTGCGTCGCAGTGCGGCAGCGCTGCTGGACTTTCTGGAAAACAACGCAGCCCTGGACCTGGCGCAACTGGCCGCCGCCCTCTGGCGCAAGACCGCGTTGCCGGTGCGATTGGCGATGGTCGTGAGCGATCTCCAGGAAGCCGTCACCCACTTGCGTGCTTTTGTTGCCAGCGAGCCGGGACAAGCGGGGCCTCTGCCGGGTTGTCATTATGGTGATGAGAGCAACCGTTCGCCGGCCCTGCACGAGTTGCTTGAAAGCCCCTCGGGCGCGGCATTGTTGCAGGGGGTGCGTGAGCAGCGCGATTACCCTCGGCTGGCGAGCCTGTGGTGCTGCGGCGTGGCCCTGGACATTGATCCGGCCCTGAGCGAGCAGCCTGGGCTGCGACTACCGGCCTACGTCTTTGATGAACGCATCTGCAAACTGCCCGCCCACACGGACGGCTTCAGCATGCCGAACCTGTCGGCCCCAGGCCGTGCCGCCACGCCGAGAGAGGCCGAGCGGGTGAGGCATGACGGCGACGCGCCGCAGGACGCCGAAGCTCAGCTGCGGCTGATGCTTGCCAGCTTGTTGCAACTGGAACCCGATGAGCTGGATTTTCAGCGGCCTGTTGCGCAGTACGGTGTCGACTCGCTGACCGCGGTGATGTTGCAGAACCGGATTTTCGAGCACTACGGGATCCGGCCCGGGCTGCCGCAGTTGTTGAACTGTCGCAATTTCGCCGAACTGGCCCGCAGCCTGCCCCAGGTCCTGGCGACGGTCGCTGTTCAACCTCGCGAAGCGGCGCTGGCCGAGCATCCGCCGAGTGTCGGTCAGCAAGGTCTGTGGACCGAGCAACGGTATTTCGCGCAACAGGCCGGTTACAACATCCCCTATGCGTTCCGGCTTGATGGCCGGGTGGACGCCCGACGGTTGTTCGCCGCCGCCGAAGAAACCGTCGCCCGCCACAGTTTGCTTGGCGCGAATTTCGAGTTGCGAGGCGAGAGCCTATGGGTTCGCAACAACGCCCACCCACGTCCGCAATGCACGGTTCATGAGTACCAGGGCGCCGACGATGAGGCACTGCAAGCGTCCATGCGGGCGATTGCCAGAAAGCCGTTCAAGCTGGAGAGCGATGCGTTGCTGCGCGTCGACCTGTTTGTCCAGGCACCCGACCAGGACAGTACGGTTCTGATGTTGACGTTCCATCACTCGGTGTTCGACGGCAGCTCGTTGCCGATCTTCCTGGGCACCTTCCTGGCGCTTTACGAACAAGGTCCAGAGGCCGACGTACCGGCACCGCGCAGCAATTATTCCGCCTTTGTCGAGTGGCAGCAGCGCTGGCTGCTCAGTGAGGAGGGCGTGCGCGCCGGTCGCTTCTGGCATTCGCGGCTGAGTACCCCGCATATGCCGCTGGCGTTGCGTGGCCAGCAGCCAGGCGAAGGGCGCGACAGGCAACCCGAAATGCTCAAGGTGGCGTTACCGGCCCGTACCCTTGAAGGGTTGGCACGGATGGCCGAACAGCACAACGTGAGTAGCTACAGCTTGATGCTGGCGGCCTTTGGCCTGTTGTTGCGACGTCTGGGGGCGACCAGGCAACTGCGTGTAGCGACTCCTTTTTTCGGCCGTCCGCATACGCAGTTCGAAGACCTCGTGGGCTACTTCGTCAATTTGTTGGTGATGCCCCTGGATGTTCCCGAGGAGTCCGCGCTGGGGGACTGGTTGCCGACCTTGCAGCAGGAGCTGCTCGAGGCACTGGAGCATGGCCATTATCCGTACCCGCGCCTGCACCAGGAACTGGCGCGTCCGGGACAGCCGCTTTACGACGCGGTGTTCATGTACCAGAACTGGGTGCGCTCGACCCAACGTCGACTGGCCTCCAGTGGACGACATCTGCAGCCCATGCTGCAGATCCAGCAGCAAGTCGATTTCCCGCTGGCGTTCGAGGTTTTCGAAGGCGAGGAGGGGAGTACGCTGTTCTGTCATTTCGACGCGGCGATTTATCCGCCGGCGATGATGCAGGAACTGCAACTGCAGTACCTGGACCTGTTGGCCACGCTGCCAGCGTTGGCCGCGGCGCAGGGTATTCCCCAAGCCGTGGCGCCAGCGGCACAACCCAGCCTGGCGGCGCTGTTCGAACGGCAAGCGGCGCTCACGCCTCAACAGGTGGCATTGATCTGCAACGACCAGCAGCTTGACTACCAGCGACTCAATCAGCACGCCAATCAACTGGCCCGTCAGATCCGGCAAGCGCTGCCAGCCCATGGCGAACAGGAGGTCGTGATCGGTCTGCTGCTGGAGCCGGGGCCTGCGTTTGTCGCCGCTGCGCTGGCCGTCTGGAAACTCGGCCTGGCCTACCTGGCGCTGGACCCGGCACTGCCTGCCAGCCGTTTGGCCTACATGGTCGCCGACAGTGGCTGCCTGCTGGTGGTCAGTCATGGGGCCGCCCGACAGCGTTTGCAGGGAACCCTGGAATGGGCCGTGCCAGAGTTGGACCTTGATGCCCTACAGGCGCAGATCGACGCTCAAGATGTCAGCGATGGCGTGAGCAGCCGGTTTCAGGATTTCTGCTACGTGATCTATACCTCCGGTTCCAGTGGCCGTCCCAAAGGCGTCAAGGGCAGTCAGCGTGGCACGCTCAACCGTCTGCAATGGGGCTGGAACACCTTTCCCTATGGAGAACAGGAGCGCTGCTGCCAGAAGACCTCACTGAATTTTGTCGACCATGTGGCAGAGCTTTTTGCTCCGTTGCTGCAGGGCGTACCGAGCGTGGTTCTTCCCGACCACTGGTTGCGCGAACGTGGCGCGGCGGCTTTTCTCCAGGCTCTCGAGGGGCATCGGATCACGCGGATGGTGGTGATCCCGTCGTTGCTGCGGGCGATGCTGCAAGAGCCTTCGGCCGCTACGGCGCTCGGCAGCTTGCGTTATTGCTTCAGTAGCGGCGAACCCTTGTCGGCGGATCTGGCAAAAACCTTCTTCGCTCTTTGCCCGCAGTCCGAACTGATCAATATCTACGGCTCCAGCGAAATGAGCGCGGACGCGACCTTCAAGCGCGTCACGCCGGGGGCTGAAGAGCAGATCAACATCGGCCGTGAGCTGGACAACGTGAGCGTGGTCATCGTCGACGAGCAGGATCGTCGCTGCGCCATGGGCGTCACAGGGCAATTGCTGGTCGCCGGAGATGCCCTGGCCCTGGGTTACATCGGCCAGGATGACGAACACGAACGGCGTTTTGCGCTGCTGGATCTCGATGCCACGGGGCCCCGGCGGTACTTTCGCAGTGGCGACCTGGGGTATCGGCTGGCGAATGGTGAGATGGTGCTTTCGGGGCGCCATGACCAGCAGGTCAAGGTCAAGGGACAGCGAATCGAGCTCGGCGAGATTGAAGCCGCGCTGCGAGAGCATGCCGGTGTCCTGGAAGCCTTGGTCAAGCAGGCCGGTGAAGACTCGGGACTGGAAGCGTTTCTGACGCTGAGCGAAGCGCTCGATGGTCGCACCCTGCGCGAGCACCTTGGCCGGACCTTGCCGCGGTACATGATCCCCAATCGCTTCTATCAGCTGGCGCAACTGCCGAGACTGGCCAGTGGCAAAGTCGACCGGTTGAGCCTCTCGGCGGCGGGGGCTCGCTTGCTGCCCCACGACGCGCAACACGAGCCTGGCGGCCCGGACTCGGCAATCGGCAGCGATAACGCGACGCGCCTGCTGCAGGCCATTGCGCAAGTCCTGCAGGTGGCGGCCAGCGAGCTCAGCCTTGACCAGGACTTCTACCAACTGGGCTTTGATTCATTCCGTTTCGTACGCCTGGCCGACGCCTTGAACGCTGCGTTTGGCGTCAACAGCTCACCAGCGGACTTCTATCGCCATGGCACGCCGCGCAAGTGGCTGGCCAGCCTGGCGTTGCCCTCCGGTGATGAGGCTCGTGAGCCTGTACCGACCTCGGCGGCCCTCGATGAACCTATCGCGGTGGTGGGGATGGCCGGGGTGTTCCCCGGCGCCGATGACCTGGACCGTTTCTGGCAGCAGTTGTATGAGGGGAACGACCTGGTCAGCGAAACTCCCGCTGCCCGCTGGCGTTGGCAGGACTATGCCGACCAGCCGGGGGGCGCCGCCTTGCGCTGGGGCGGGTTTATCAACGATGTCGACAAGTTTTCCCCCGGCTTCTTCGGCCTGTCGCCGCTGGAGGCCGAATTCATGGACCCGCAGCACCGCTTGTTCCTCGAGTCGGCCTGGCATGCCCTGGAAGATGCCGGTTATGCGCCGCGTACATTGCCCGAGCGTGAGGTGGGCGTGTTTGTCGGGGTCAGTTCAATGGATTACGCCGGCAAGCTGATGATCAACGGCGAGGTCGATCCGCTGGCGAATTTCGGTAATGGCCACAGCATGCTGGCCAACCGAGTGTCCTACCTGCTCGACCTGACGGGGCCGAGCGTGGCGATCGACACCGCCTGCTCCAGTTCGTTGGTGGCGATTCACGAGGGGGTCAAGGCCATTCGCAATGGCGATTGCCGCTGGGCCCTGGTGGGTGGGGTCAATATTTTGCTCGAGCCGCGCATCACGCTGGCCATGGGCAAGGCCAAGATGCTCAGCCCCGAGGGGCGCTGCAAGACCTTTGCCGCCGATGCCGATGGTTATGTGCGAGGCGAGGGGGCCGGGGTGCTGGTCCTCAAGACGCTCAAGCAGGCCTTGGCCGATAACGATCAGATCCATGGCGTCATTCGCGGTAGCGCGGTCAATCACGGTGGCCGTGCCAATTCGATGACCGCCCCCAATCCCCAGGCACAGGCCGATCTGGTGCACCAGTTGTACCAGCGTGTGGGGATCAGCCCGGATCAGGTGAGTTACATCGAGACCCACGGCACGGGGACACCGATTGGCGACCCGATTGAAATCAACGCGCTGAAGGAAGCCTGGCAGCGCGGCGGGTATCAGCCCGCATCCGGGGCGCGCTGCGCCCTGGGGGCCTTGAAAAGCAATATCGGCCACCTCGAGGCCGCCGCCGGGATCGCCGGTGCAATCAAGTTGTTGCTGTGCCTCAAGCACAAAACGCTGGTGAAGAACCTGCATTGTGCGCGCACCAATCCCTACATCGACTTGCAGGACAGTCCGTTCTATCTGCTCGAGGACAGCGGTCCCTGGCTGACCGACTCCACGCGTCCACGCATGGCCGGGCTCAGTTCGTTCGGTATCGGTGGAACCAACGCTCACCTGCTTTTCGAAGAATTCTCAAAGGAATCTGCTGATGAATGACCGTGATGACCAACTGATCGTGCTTTCGGCGTTACAAGCGCAGACCCTGCCAGTACTGGCGCAACAGTTGCTCGAGCATGTGCTCGGCCGGCCGGATCTGGCGCTGCCCGATATTGCCTATACGCTCCAGGTCGGCCGTGAAGCCTTGCCTCACCGCCTGGTGTTGCTGGCGGCGTCCATGGCGCAGTTGATTGCCCGGCTCCAGGACTATGTGCAGTCGCCCGAAGCGCTTGAACCACCGTTCTGGAGCGGGGTTGCCGAGCGTGCCCGGGTCGAGCAATGGAGCGTCGAGCAATCCCGCGAGGCCAGCCATGAGTCCCTCGCCAGGGCCTGGGTCGACGGAGTCACGCTACCCTGGGCCGGGCTCTGGGCCGGGCAAGCGGTACGCCGGACCAGCCTGCCGGGTTACCCCTTCGAACGTGAACGGCATTGGGCGCAGCCGGAACAGGTCGCCCAGGCCGAGCCTCAAGGTGGAGTCACGCATCAAGCGCATTTGAGCGGCAACGAGTTTTTCCTGCTTGACCATCGACTCAATGGCCGGGCGATTTTGCCAGGCATGATGTACATCGAACTGTTGAGCCGTGCGCTGCGCGCCGCGGGGCAACCGGCCGCGCCCTTTCAGTTGCGCGACCTGCTCTGGTTGCAACCGATGTGGGGGGATGCCGC
>NZ_JACNAC010000021.1:0-88099 GCF_017349775.1 Pseudomonas sp. GW460-12-10-14-TSB1 | reverse complement strand
CGACTCCTTCGACATCAAATCCCTGATCCGCCCAGTCATCGACTTCCCCAAGCCGGGCGTGATCTTCCGTGACATCACTCCGCTGTTCCAGTCGCCCAAGGCCTTGCGCCTGGTCGCCGACACCTTTGCCCAGCGTTATGTCGAAGAAGACTTCACTCACATCGGCGCCATGGACGCCCGCGGCTTCCTGATCGGCTCGATCATCGCCTACCAGTTGAACAAACCGCTGATCCTGTTCCGCAAGCAAGGCAAACTGCCGGCCGATGTGCTTGCCGAGGGATATCAGACCGAATACGGCGAAGCCTTCCTGGAAGTGCATGCCGACAGCCTGTGCGAAGGCGATTCGGTGCTGATGTTCGATGACCTGATCGCCACCGGCGGTACCCTGATCGCCGCGGCCAACCTGGTGCGCCGCATGGGGGCAAAAGTCTACGAGGCCGCCGCCATCATCGACCTGCCGGAACTGGGCGGTTCGCAGCGCCTGCAAGACATGGGCATTCCAACCTTCTGCCTGACGCAGTTTTCGTTGAGCGAGCGGTAAATCGCTGCCATTTGGGTTGCCAGGGCCGGCGCTATCGCGAGCAATCGAGCGTCGACCGGCTGCTCCTACAGATAGCGCCCCACTCCTCTGGCAGACCTATAGCCCCATCTGCTTGCTGATGATTTCGTTCATCACTTCCCGGGTACCACCGCCGATGGACAGGATGCGGTTGTCGCGATACAGCCGCTCCACCAGGCTCTCACGCATGTAACCCAGCCCTCCGAGAATCTGCACGGCATCGTGAGTGATGCGGTCGGCCGTATCGGTGGCGAAGTTCTTGGCCATGGAGATCTCCTTGATCAGGCTCTGCCCCGCCGCCATCTTCGCCGCCTGGCGATAGGTGAACTCGCGGGACACCTCCAGCGCGGTCGCCATCTCCGCCAGACGATGCTTGATCACCTGGAACTTGCCGATGGGCTTGCCGAATGCCTCGCGCTCCCGGGCCCACTTCAGGCTCTCCTCCAGCGCCAGCTGCGCGGTCATGTTGGCCATCAAGGCCAGCGCCAGACGCTCGCTCTGGAAGTTGCCCATGATGCAGGCGAAACCCATGTTCTCGGCGCCGATCAAATGGCTGACCGGCACCCGGCAATCGTCGAAAAACAGCTCGGCGGTATCGGACGCCCACCAACCCATCTTCTTCAGTTGCCGGCCGACGGTGAAACCCGGCGTGCCCTTGTCGATCAGCAGCAGGCTGATGCCGCCGAAACCGGGTTCGCCGGTACGCACCGCCACCGTGTAGAAATCGGCGCGCACGCCACTGGTGATAAAGGTCTTGCTGCCGCTGACGCGGTAGAAATCGCCGTCACGCACTGCCCGGGTCTGCAGGTTGGCCACGTCCGAGCCGCCGCCGGGCTCGGTGACCGCCAGGGCGCTGATCTTCTCGCCCGCCAGTACCTGCGGCACCACCCGCTCGCGGACCTCGGGACGCGCCCATTTGACGATCGGCGGCAAACCGATGTCCAGCGAGCCCAGGCCCGCCACCAGGCCGCCGGAGCCACAGCGCATCAGCTCCTCGCTGGCAGCGATCTTGGCGAACAGGTCACCCTCGTGGCTGCCACCCAGGGCCTCGGGATAGCCGATGCCCAGGATGCCGGCTGCGCCGGCCTTGAGGTAGAGCTCGCGGGGGAAGCCTTGCGCCTCCTCCCATTGATCGATGTCCGGGAGGATTTCCCGCTCGACGAAACGTCGAACGCTGTCGCGGACCAACTGATGGCTAGGGTCGAAGTATTCCTGGCAGGCAGACATCGGCAAGCTCCTCTGAAGGTTGAGGAAACTTACCTAGCGCTTGCTTGGTTTTCAAGAAGAGTCGCGTTTGAGCGATGGAACGCGGCCAGAGAGCAAGCCCGTCCCCGCAGGGGCGAGCTTGCTGGCCGAAACGCTTACAGGCTGATCGGCTTGCGCCCGGCAAACGAGTGCGCCAGGGTGCCGCCGTCCACCAGTTCCAGCTCGCCGCCCAGGGGCACGCCATGGGCGATACGCGAGGTGATCAGGCCCTTGTTGCTCAACAGCTGGGCAATGTAATGGGCGGTCGCCTCACCTTCCACCGTCGGGTTGGTGGCCAGGATCACCTCGGTGAAGCTGCCTTGCTCTTCGATCCGCGCCAGCAACTGGGGAATGCCGATGGCTTCCGGGCCCAGGCCGTCGAGAGGCGACAGGTGACCCTTGAGCACAAAGTAACGACCGCGATAACCGGTCTGCTCCACCGCGTAGACATCCATCGGCCCCTCGACCACGCACAACAGCGTGTCGTCACGCCGTGGATCGGCGCATTGCGGGCACAGATCGTCCTCGGTCAGGGTGCGGCACAGGCGGCAGTGGCCGACGCCCTCCATGGCTTGGCTCAGCGCCTGGGCCAATCGCGTACCGCCGCTGCGGTCGCGCTCCAGCAGTTGCAAGGCCATGCGCTGGGCGGTTTTCTGACCCACGCCCGGCAAAGTGCGCAGGGCATCGATCAGTTGGCGAATCAGGGGGCTGAAGCTCATGGGTAAAGGTCCGACAAAACGACGAGACGCGGTTTATACCCGCGCCTCCGATTAGCGTCAAATGCTCAGGCCATACAGACTACAGACCATCGTACAGCACTCGGCGTTCGCTGTTTCTCCTCCCGCAGCCGCTGCCGCAGGCTGCAACCGCGGCCATCCAGGTAGACTCCGTCGCCTGAATGACGACCGCTCCGCGCTCGATCGCAGCCTGCGGCAGCGGCTACAGGCGCCACAAACAAAAATGCCAGGCGCGATGCCTGGCATTTTCGAGTCCGACCGATGCGCTGGCGCGAATCAGAACGGCAGTTTCATACCCGGCGGCAGTTGCATGCCAGCGGTCACGCCGGACATCTTGTCCTGGCTGTTGGCTTCGATCTTGCGCACGGCGTCGTTGACGGCGGCGGCGAACAGATCTTCCAGCACTTCGCGGTCATCTTCGCTGACGCCTTCCAGCAGGCTTGGGTCGATGCTCACACGCTTGATGTCGTGACGACCGGTCATGACCACGGTGACCATATCGCCACCCGCCTTGCCGGTGACTTCGGCGTTGGCCAGTTCTTCCTGCATCTTGGCCATCTTTTCCTGCATCTGCTGCGCCTGCTTCATCAGGCCGGCCATGCCACCTTTCATCATGGGAATCACCTCAAAGTACTTGGATAAAAACAGCGCCCGGCCTCAAGGCCCGGCGCCCTTCAGTTATTAACCCTGGCTGACCAGGGCCTCGACAGGTTCAATAGTATCGTGACGGACCACCGCGCCGAACTCCCGCACCATTTGCTGGATGAACGGATCGCCGTGGATCGACTCCTCGGCTTCCCGCTGGCGATTGGCACGACGGCGCGAAGCGGCCTGGGCCGGGGTCTCCTGCTCGGGCTTGATCAGCTCGATGCTCACCGTCAGCGTGCGCTGGTGGTACTGGTTCAGGGCGTCGTTCAGACGGCGCTGCTGGGTGGCGTTGAACAGGGCGCTGTGGGCCGGGTCCAGGTGCAGCAACCAGTTGTCGCCCTCGGCGGCGATCAAGGTGCAGTTGGCGGCGATGCTCGCAGTCATCCCGGAAATCGGCAGCTTGGGGAACAGCTCCAGCCACTCCAGCGCCAGGCCGGTGGCCGGCTGGGCAGCCGGCAACGGTTCGGGCTCCGGCTCGGGATCGGCGGCGTGTTCGCTGGCCAGTTCGTCCAGGTAGCTGTAGGCCGAGTCCATGTCCGGTTCTATGTAGTCTTCGTCCAGCGGCGGTTCGTCGTCCAGGTCGATACCCGGTGTCGCGGCATCGACCTCGGCAACGCTGGGCTCCGGCACCGGGGCACTGACCCATTCCGGCGCATCCGGCACCACGCTGTCCGGGGTCGGGGTCGGCATCGGGGTCAGCTCAGGCTGCTCCGCGGCGGTCTCCAGCACGGGCTCGACGGCCGGCTGCTGTGCGACGACCGGCTCGACCGGGTCGTTCCACGGCAGGTCGACCACCTCCTCGGCGACGACAGGCGCTGCCTGCGGCGGCGTCTCGACCACCGGTTGCGGCGCAGGCGCCACGGGCACCACAGGAGCAGGCGCGGGTACTGCGACGGGGGCAACCGCCGGAACAGCCTCGACCACCGGTGCCGCAACCGGTGCGGGAGCGGCAACTACCGGCGCAGCAACGGCTGCGCCAGCCACGGATTGGGCGGAATCAACTGTGGCCTGGCTGATCCCCACTGGCTTTAGCGGCTGTCTCGGCGCGTCTGCCGAGTCCGCTGGCCGGAAGGCCAGCATCCGCAGCAGGACCATCTCGAAACCACCCCGCGGGTCCGGCGCCAGCGGCAGGTCGCGCCGGCCGATCAGGCCCATCTGGTAATAGAACTGCACATCTTCGGCCGGCAACGCCTGGGCCAGGGCCAGCACCCGGTCGCGGTCGCCATGCCCGTTGTCGACACCGTCCGGCAAGGCCTGGGCAATGGCCACGCGGTGCAGGACATTGAGAATCTCCGACAGCACGCCGTTCCAGTCCGGGCCCTGCTCGGCCAAGTGGCGCACAGCCTCCAGCAAGGCCTTGGCATCGCCGTTGATCAGCGCATGCAGGACGTCGTAGACCTGGCCGTGATCGAGGGTACCGAGCATCGCCCGCACGTCGGCGGCCATGACTTTGCCTTCGCCGAAGGCGATGGCCTGGTCGGTGAGGCTCATGGCATCGCGCATCGAACCGTCGGCGGCGCGGCCCAACAGCCACAGCGCGTCGTCTTCGAACGGCACGTTCTCGACGCCCAGCACATGGCTCAGGTGCTCGACCACCCGCTCCGGGGTCATGTTCTTCAGGGAGAACTGCAGGCAGCGCGAAAGAATCGTTGCCGGAAGTTTCTGCGGGTCGGTGGTCGCCAGAATGAATTTGACGTAGGGCGGCGGCTCTTCCAGGGTCTTCAACAAGGCGTTGAACGAGTGGCTGGACAGCATGTGCACTTCGTCGATCAGGTAGACCTTGAAGCGCCCGCGGCTCGGCGCGTACTGCACGTTGTCCAGCAGCTCGCGGGTGTCCTCGACCTTGGTCCGGCTCGCGGCGTCGATCTCGATCAGGTCGACGAAGCGCCCTTCGTCGATCTCGCGGCATACCGAGCAGGTGCCACAGGGCGTGGAAGTGATACCTGTTTCACAGTTCAGGCATTTGGCAATGATCCGCGCGATGGTGGTCTTGCCCACCCCGCGGGTGCCGGTAAACAGATAGGCATGGTGCAGCCGCTGGCTGTCCAAGGCATTGATCAGAGCCTTGAGCACATGGGTCTGGCCGACCATTTCGCGGAACGAGCGCGGACGCCATTTACGTGCAAGAACCTGATAACTCATCGAAAACCGTCGCGACTGGGAAGCGGAAGCCCGTAATGCTAGCGGAGCAAGGGCGAAATTGCATCCGGTGCGCTCGTCTAATCTGGCTAAGCTGCTCTTTGTAAGGCTCGTCAGTGGCCTTTTTCCTGCATGGAGACTCTATGCGTTTAGCCTTGGGCGCCTTTTTGCTGGTTGCCATGGAGGGTTTTGCCGCAGAACCGGCCCTGCGCTTTTCGATCGCCGACAGTTGGGCCATGCCCGTGGTGCAGATCGAACATGGCCGACCCACCCAGGGCATTCTCCACGACATGATGGCCAGCCTCGCCACCCAGGTCGGCAGCCCGGCCGAATTCCACGTCCTGGCCCGGGCCCGCGTGCAGACGGCCATGGACCACAAGGAAATCGATATCCGCTGCTATGCCGCCCAGTCCTGGCTGCCCAACCAGGCCGGCAATTACATCTGGAGTATTCCGCTGTTCGTTCAGCGCGACCTGCTGGTCAGCCGGGAGCGCGCCCCGGTCATTCCCCGAGAACTGCCGACGCAGCATGTCGGTACTGTCCTCAGCTACACCTACCCTTCCCTGCAACCCTTGTTCGACAGCCGCCAGTTGATCCGTGACGACGCGCGCAACCAGGAACAGGTGCTGAAAAAACTCTGGGCCGGCCGCTACCGCTATGCGGTGAGCAACCAATGGACGCTGGACTGGTTCAATCAGACCTTGCCGCCCGGCCAGCAACTGCACGGCGTGGCCGTCCTGCAGGAACAGGCGGTCGGCTGCATCATCCGCAACGATCCAGCGCTGCCGATACAGCGAGTGCTGCGCACCTTGTTGCGGATGAAAATGTCGGGAGAGATCGACGACATCATCGGCCTGTACACCGGCCGCAGGCCGACCGAGAGCCTCCCGCAGAGCTACGAGACACCCTAGGCGTCAGCTGGCCTCATCCTGCGGGCACCATTCCAGCGGCGGCAAGAAGGTCGCCACCCAGCCCGGCACCTCGCTGGCCGGCATGGGCGGGGCGATGAAATAGCCTTGCGCCACGTCGCACCCCAGCGACATCAGCAACTCGCCGTGCTCCAGGGTTTCCAGGCCTTCGGCCACCACCTGCCGGTCAAACGCCCGGGCCAGGCCGATCAAGGCCTGGGTCAGCGCCAGATCGCCCTTGTCGTGCAGCATGTCGCTCACGAACATGCGGTCGATCTTGATGGTCTGGGTACGCAAGCGCTTGAGGTAACTCAGCGACGAATGCCCGGTGCCGAAATCCCCCAGGGAGAACTGCACCCCCAGCGCCTGGCAAGCCTCGAGGCACGCGCTGACGTGCTGGATATTCTCCACCGCCACCGCCTCGACGATTTCCAGGTCCAGCAACTGCGGGGCAATCTGCGGATGGCGCTCGAGCACCGCCTTGAGCCGGTCGACGAAATCCGCCCGCTGGAAATGCCGGGCAGCGATATTGACGCTGATCGGCCAGCGCTGTCCGGCCAGCTGCCATTGCCGCAACTGGGCCATGACCTGCTCCATCACCCACTCGCCGATATCGACGATCAGGTCGGTCTCCTCCACCACCGGCAGGAATTCCCGAGGCGCAACCATGCCCCGCTGCGGATGCTGCCAACGCAGCAACGCCTCGAAACCCACCACCTCGCCGCTGCGCATATTGACCTTGGGCTGAAAGTGCAGGCACAGCTCGCCGGCCGCCAGCGCCTGGCGGACCCGCTCCACGGTCTGGTGGGTGGCCTTGACCTCGCGGTCCCGCGACACATCGAACAGGTGAAAGCGATTGCGCCCGCTCTGCTTGGCCACGTACATCGCCTGGTCGGCATGGCGCAGCAAGGTGTCGGCATCGTCGTTGTCGGCGGGGAACAGCGTCACGCCGATACTGGCGCAGACGTTGATCTCCTTGTCCTGGATCAGATAGGGCGTGGAGATCACCCCCAACACCCGGTGCAGCGCCGCCCGCAACTCACGAATGTCACGCACATGGCGCAGGATCAGCACGAACTCGTCCCCGGCCAGGCGGGCCACCACGTCTTCGCCGCGAATGATCGAGCGCAGGCGCGCCGCTACCTCCACCAACAACAGGTCGCCGCTGGCGTGCCCATAGCCATCGTTGACCGCCTTGAAGCCGTCGAGATCGAGCATGCACACCGCCAGCGCAATGTTCTCTTTGCGCGAGTAATCCAGCGCCTGGTTGAGCAGATCGGAAAGGAAGGAACGGTTGGGCAAACCGGTCAGCACATCGTGGCCGACACGCCATTGCAGGGAGTGCAGCAAACGCCGTTTTTCACTGATATCGAAACGAATTGCCACATAACGCTGGACCCGACCAGTGGCCTCATCGAGCAAGGGCACAACGGTACTGTCGACCCAATACAGGGTCCCGTCCTTGGCCCGGTTGCAGATCTCGCCCTTCCAGACCTGGCCCAGGGCAATGGTGCGCCACATGTTGCTGAAAAATTCAGGAGGATGCAGGCCGGAGCCGAGGATCCGGTGATTGGAACCCAGCAGCTCTTCGCGGCTGTAGCCGGAAATCGAACAGAACTGGTCGTTGACGTAAGTGATCCGGCCGTTCAGGTCGGTCTCGGAAAAAATGGCGGCTGCATCCACGGCCCTACGGTATTTCTCATCCATGAGTCTGACTCACTGTCGCTAGCGGTTAAACCGCTCGACCAAGGCACGAGGCCCGGAAGAGATGTTTGGGCGTTCACCCTCAATATTTTCGCAACCCCAGGCAGGCTTAGGCTGCTGGTCCGAAAATATCTGCTCAACAGAGGTGACCGGCACATTCAGACGCACGTTAAAACTCCATAGACAGCATTCGACAATGCCAGCCCAAACAAGCCGGCAAGAGGCCGACTCACGGAAAATGGCGCACCGTCTCGCCCCACCTGACACAATTGCAACCGTACAGCGACCGGCACCGTCATTGACCTTCGAATCGACGAAGATCAACTAAAATCAGTTATGGATCAGCCGAATTTGGCGGGTGGGACACTGGCAATCATCAGCGAGACGTTCGCGCCTGCGCCATACCCTCGATTCTGGTGAACAAGGAAAATGCAATGAGTTCTTGTTTCATCAGTTCATCTTCTGAAACTAGATCACCAAATGCCTGTCCGAAGCGTCGATTCTACGAATTGCATCACATTTTGCAAGGCAAGGTGATGAATCATGGCGTTGCCTAATGCAAAGATTTATCGTTAAGTTCTTGATTCTAAATGGGAATTGAGCGATGCAAATTTCAAGTTTGGGTCCAGCCATCAGGCGTTACCGCAAGGTAGCGGGGCTTACTCAGGCTGAACTAGGCGAAAAAACCGGTTTTGACCCTAAAACCATCAGCCGCTTCGAAACCGGCACCTACACTCCCAGTGTGGAAGCCCTGTTCCTGCTGGCCGATGTACTGGGAGTGAAGCTGAAAGCCTTTTTCGCAGATCTGGGCGACGAAGACGAACAGCGGGCGTATCTGTTCGGTGTCATTCATAAAGCCACCCCGAAGGACCTGGGAAAGCTGATAGCAGCGGTAGACCTGGCCTTGTCCAAGCCTTAGAGCCGAGCAACACGAAGAGGAGGCAGCCCTATCGAAGCCGATAGCCTGCCTCCTCTTTATTTCCCCCGGATGACTCCTGACAGGAACTGACAGCCGCGCCCCATAAGCTGGCGTGCACAGCCCAACCTTTCCAGGAGTCCAGATGATCGCTACCAGCACCTACCTTCTGCTTTACGTCGACAGCCCCGCCACCAGCGCCAACTTTTACAGCCGCCTGCTGGACCGGCCGCCGGTCGAGCTGTCGCCGACCTTCGCCCTGTTCATCCTCGACTCGGGGCTCAAGCTCGGCCTCTGGTCCAGGCAGGATGTCGAGCCGGCCACCCAGTTCGCCGGCGGTGGCGGCGAACTGGCCCTGGCCGTGGTCGATAACCAGACCGTCGACCGGCTGCACGGCCAATGGACCGAATCCGACGTAAGCATCGCCCAGGCCCCGACCAGCCTGGACTTCGGCTACACCTTCGTCGCCCTGGACCCGGACGGGCATCGACTCAGGGTGTTCTGCCCGACCCTGGAGTGAACGGGAGGCACGCCGACAGTCCTCGGCAGCACCGAGCGGCGCCGCGCCCAGCGCCCCTCCAGTTGCATCGCCATCACGCTGCCGAGGACGATCATCGCCCCCACGACCACCGCGCCATGCACCCGCTCATGCAGGACCAGCGCTGCCAGCAGCATGGCGATCGGTGGTATCAGGTACATGGCGATGGATGCCCGGCTGACCTCGACCCGTGCCAGCACATAAGCCCACGCCAGGTAAGCCAACGCACTGGGGAACAGCCCCAGCAACAACACCGCCAGGTTCACCCGCCACGGCGCCTGGGCCACCGCGACCGCCAGCCCCGGCCAATACAGGCTCAACAGCAAGGTGCCGGCCCAGACCATGTAGCACACGGTGGTCAACAGGTCGTAACGCCCCGAATAACGCCGCTGCAACACGAAGTACAAACCCCAGGAGAAGGCCGCCAGCAGCACCAGCAATCCCTGGGGCTTGATCGACGCCACGCCCTGATCACCCCAGACCACCACGACCGCCCCGAGCAACCCCAGCCCGACACAACCCCAACGCCAACCGCTGACCGGCTCCTTCAACCAGAAAAACGCAATCAGGGTGCTGAAGATCGGCGCCGACTGCGCCAGCACACTGGACGCCCCCGCACTCAAACCCTGCTGGCCATAGTTGAGGCTGACGTGATGCAACGCGATGGCAAAAAAGCCCAGCACCAGCAACCAGGGCAGATCGCGCCAGCGTGGCAGGGCGATTCTTTTCACCAGGGCGATGGCGCCCATGAACAGCGAGGCGATCAGAAAGCGCAGCGACGCCAGATGGCCGGGCGCGTAACCCTCCAGGCCGATGTGGATACCCACCGGGGAATAAGCCCAACACAAAATGACCGCGGCGGTCGCCAGGACCAGCTTCAACGCAGGGGAGATGTTCAAGACACAGGCACTCGGCAGCACAAGGAAGGCCTTCAGTCTCTCGCCCACCACAACTCACCACAATTAACGGATACTGAGACCAGACCTCACTGGAAATGAGCAATGGAACTGAGCCAGCTGAAGATGGTGAAAGCGGTCGCCCGCACCGGCAGCATTGCCCGGGCGGCCGAACAACTGCATTGCGTGCCCTCCAACATCACCAACCGCCTCAAGCAACTGGAAGGCGAGCTGGGCACCAGCCTGTTTATCCGCGTGGGCCGCGGGCTGAAAATCAGTCCGGATGGGGAGATCTTTCTGGGTTACAGCGAGCGCATCCTGGCCCTGGTGGATGAAGCCAAACGCGCCGTCGATCGCCAGGCCGAACCCAGCGGCATCCTGCGCATCGGCGCCATCGAATCCTGTGCCGGCGGACGCCTGCCACCGCTGCTGGCGGAATTCCATCAGCGCTTTCCCCAGGTCACCCTGGAGCTGGTCACCGGCACCTGGTCGCAGCTGTTCGAAGAGCTGCAACACCACCGGATCGACGGCGCACTGGTCGCGGTCGACACCCCCCAGCCGAAGCTGGAGCGCACCGCCCTCTACAGCGAGCCCTTGGTGCTGGTCGCCAGCGCCGACGCCACACCCGTACTGAACCCACGAGACCTGCAAAACCAGACCCTGTTCATGTGGCCCGGCGGCTGCCCTTACCGCCGTGCCCTGGAGCACTGGCTGAACGCCCACGACGTGACCGCGACCATCATCGGCTACGCCAGCTGGGGCACCATCATCGACTGCGTCAGCGCTGGCGCCGGCATGACCCTGGCCCCGGAAGGCGTGCTCGACCGCTACACCCTGTCCGCGGGCCTGGCACGCTACCGCTTCGCCGACCTGCGGCCGATTGACATTCGTTTTGTCTGGAACAAGGAAATAGAACGCCACACCGCACGGGACGCGTTTGCGCAGTTGTTGCAGGAACGATTGGGGAAATGAAACGAATGACTGGCTGAACACCAGACCAAAATGAAAGCAGAGGGAGAATTCAGAACATCCATCGAGGACCGATGGAATGCGTTATGGAGGCGACCCCACCAGCCACACCTCGGCACACAATGTCACCGCTGCGGCTGCTCCCTTCCAGGCCTGACCGAGGTGGCATGCAAGCATGCTTCGCAGTTCGCTGAAAGGCTCACTGCGTCTGGGCTGGTGGGGTTTTGCTCGGGGACTATCGCACTTGGAATCAGGTGCGAAACATGCCACTGAAAAACGTCAAAAACTCGGGGTGTAGCCAGCACTGTCACACATTGCTGTCACACACGAGTGTCACACATGACCTACATTGTCCGTCGCGGCGCCTTCTATTACCTGAATCTCCGCCTCCCTAAACACCTGTTCCCACGCTGTCACACATTGCGTTTGAGCTTGAACATTCGCGAGCGTCAGAGCGCCTTGTTCCTCGCCGCTTCCCTTGCCCAGCAGGTACACGGTCACCTATCCGAACACCCTCTGGCAGACATCCCAACGCTGCGTAGGCTTTGCACTGGCTGGAGAGATACATGCCCTGCCCCACTCTCAATCCATCGCTCACACCAGCCCGTAGCCAAGCCAGCGAGATCAGTCACCAATGGCCCGACGCTGTCCAGCCTGTCGAAACTCTATATAGACGAGGGCAAGCGTGGTGGTACGTGGCGAACCGTCAGCACCTTCGAGGTGGAACGAGCCCTACGCGATTTGTTCGAGTTGATGGGTGACATGCCTGCCGAAGACTTCGATACCCAGCAAGCCCGACTACTGAAGGAACGGCTGAGCCGATGCCCTCAATACTTTGGCCTACGTCCCGAGTTCGAAGGTAAGACCCTGCGACAGGTTGTCGAGTCGGCTAGCACGTACAAGACCATCTCTGCGGTAACAGTGAATAACCGGCTACGCAAACTCTCTGCCTTTCTCAACTGGTGCAAGGCCAATGGCTACATCGCGGACAATCCATTAGCAGGTCTGAAGGTAAAGACAGGATCAGCCAAGGACGCACGACTTTCATTTGAACAACACGACCTGACGACCCTGCTCAATCTAGATGGACTCAAGACGGAGTCTCATAAACACCCTTGGCGGTACTGGATACCATTGCTGGGCCGCTACACGGGTGCAAGATTGGAAGAGTTATGTCAGCTGCGCGTCGATGACTTCATCCAGCAACAGGGAATGCAATGCATTCGGATCGATGACAGCAACGAGGGTCAGAACCTGAAGAACTCCAGCAGCCGACGCTTACTGCCCCTCCACCCCACATTGTTCGAACTTGGCCTGCTGCGGCATGTTGAGTCGATCAAGGCCAGCGGGACAGACCGGCTGTTCCCAGAGCTTGAGCCAGTACGGGGAAAGCTGGGCCATGCGGTTTCCAAATGGTTCGGACGCTACAAGACAAAACGAGGGATTACCGACCCGAAAAAGACCTTCCATTCCTTTCGCCACACACTGATCGATGAGCTACGGGATGCTGGCGTGCAAGATTCGCTGATCAAACGGATCGTTGGCCATGAAGACAGTGCGGTGACATTCGGCGTCTACGGCAGCAGGGCGCCGTTGAAAGCAATGGCGGAAGCTCTACAACACATCACCTGACCAACCAACGATAAGTAACTGGGCGACTGACTAGCACGTCAGCGCCCAACATTGACGTTTAGGCACGAAAAACCTTCGAATATCGGCAATTAACCTCGGTAACACGTGCATCAAATTTGCCACTACTTGGACATCCGCTGCCGTTACACCCAGTATTTACGGGCTTACATGACTGCCTGAACTAAGCAAAAGGCGCTCCTCACCATGAAAACCAGTTTCTGGCGAAATCGATCCTGTCAACCCCTGATCTTGACCAATCGTCGTAACCGTGTATAATACGCCTCCTACCCAGTAGGTAGACAGACATTCAGAGGCCTCCACCGTGACCACCGAACAGGTGCCTTGCAAGGGGGCTTTTTAACGCCTGTGATTTACCAAACCAAACCGGCACAACCCGAGGGAATGCCTATCGAGAATGAACTAGAGGAGATTATGAATGCAGCATCCATCCGTTTTGAATTTGCCTGCCAGCTCGGCCAATGACGAGCACGCTCAAGCGCCAGCCCCCACCCCACAACCACCGACCACCACTGTGTCCACGCCAGAGGAGTTGGCGGTGCAGCTGCGTCGAGAGGGAAAGTCTTACGCTGCAATCATGGCAGCCACTGGGCTTCCTGAGCGTAGGGTAAAACTGCTTGTGAAAGATGTACCAAAGGAAATCGCCACTCCACTGAACAAGTCGGTGAGTCGCGTATACGAGCTCGCAATTCGTGCACAAGGAGTCAAAGACTATGAGCTCCGGAGCATTCTGCACGAAGAATACGGCTGTAAGTGGAACACTGTGGAAGGACGCTATGAGAGCTCCTTTGATTCCAGCGTAATCAGACGTGTCAAAGAGAAGGTGCGTGAACGCTCCACCTCCAACGGCACCCAACCTGTGTTCGTTATGGATTGGGTCGATGACCAAGCACCTACTGCAAGTCGTCTGTTCCTTGAACAGGCAGCATTGAGCCTGATGGCTCGTGTCGATGAAGCCGTCAACGAACTCATGGAACTCCACGCTGTTTGTGCCTCAGATGACAGTGAAGGTGCTGACTTGGCTCAACGAAAGCAAGCGTATGCTGCTCGGCAGCACATCCTGAAGCTTGTCAGCGGACTCGGTACAGAGCCGACTGCTACGCTCCTTGAACGCACAACCAAGGTCACGAATGCACTTCAGGGCACTCCAGACCATGAAGCACCATCGGTGCGGAATACTGAGGATAGGCGCGAGATGCCAGAGCCTAATGGTGCTGATCACTTCCTTGATTTCGTTGAATCACAAGAATGGTTGGCGGCGACCAACTAACGCCTTTCACATGTGTGTCCGACCAGCGCCCACCATATGTATAGGGTCGGACATTGGACAGCATGCACTGTGACCATGAGGTCAGCGGTTCACACCTCCAAGTGTTAGGAGGGGAAATGTATTGATGATAATCAATCCCCTCCAAATTAAATGGATCACCTTGTGTCAGCCCGACACGGGATTACCCCTTCAACTCCGTTGATCATCTGCACGGTACAGACAAGAGCGATAAGCTCATCTGGTTGGATTTCTATTGGTTGTTGTTAATCTGGGTATCCACCTGTACTGCCGTACAGCGTGCGTCACTAACGCACATCGTTTTGATCTTGATGTGCAAACTATGCGGAGCATGACGAGTATCCGAGTAAGCAGTGCTTACAGGGTGCATCAACCAGAAAGGAAGGGGATGAATGATAAATATCATCCCCAAAACCTTAAGGCTGGCCGCCTTAGTGTGCAACCAGCCAAGCGAAGCTTGCACGGGATACCATCGTTAGCTGTCGCTAACCATCGTGCACCAACAATAATCGAGATCAAAGGCAAGAGCTGGATTTGTGATGATTTGCTATTGGTGCTCTGTTCGACCGTCAGGTCAGTGGTGATCAACCATTAAAGCGTGAACTACTGAAAGCTGGCCGCTTTCGGTGCGATCAACCAGCGGAGCTGGATACGGTATCCCGCTCAAAACTAGTCGCCTTGGTGCGAGCGGACTTATCGATACCCTCAGTTTTCACCTGCGACTGACTCGACATAATTTAGAAGTGATGATCGCTTTTCTTCTGGCAGCCTATGAAAAAGCAGCAGTAATCTGGCGGTGTCATCCTCTTGGGCGTAGAAGTAGGCCGTTGGCAAATTCAGCACGTCCGCAATTTGCCTCACGATATTTATATTGGGTTCATGCCTGTCGTTCTCGTACTGATTCATCCGGGCGCTGGCGCTGGCAGGATCAATACCGGCCTCAATTCCTAAACGCTCCTGTGACATCTTCGAGATTTTCCTAGCCTCTCTCAGTCGTTTGCTAAAAGTCGACATCTCTATATTTGCCCCTCAATGGAGGCTAAGAGATTCTTAGATTTTTCTTGACCGAATACTAAGATGTTCTTAGGATTTCACTTCTGAATGACAGCTGTCCGGCTGCTCAGCCTAACGAATTAAGGACTTTGCAATGAAGTATGCCCGCCTCTTTTTACTGATCCCCCTCCTTGCTGCACCCCTCATGGCCCCAGCTTCTGGCAAGGTAGTTACTTTGTTGGCGGATTCGGTCATCTGCTATAAGCGTGGCGATTGGGAACAAATGATTGCTGCTGGCACCGATCAGGATGCTCAAGAAATGATGCGACTTGTTAGCTCTGGTAAATGCCGAACTATCCATAAGGCAACCAAAGTCGGATACCTCGACCCAGCTGCCGGTGGTGAGTGGGCATTGATAGTGCTGGAAAGCGGTAAAACGGCGTATACATGGGATAGCTTTATACAAGGAAAGTGAGCAGCTTCGGACTCCTCTACCCCCAGCCTTGATGCGGCAAAGGTGCTTGCTGATGGACTGGGAATAACTTTGTCAGACCTGCTTTCGGGACTGTAATCTGAATTCACTTCCGCGATAGGCGCCCGGCGCATTGCACCAACGCCTTGTCAAAACTGATGAACCCTAGCCAAAAGCTGTCGAGAGGATTTCTTTGGCTCTCTTATAGAGCCTCATCGCTTTTGCGTCCTCTGTCAGCAGCCCATCGAAATAGGTGGCGTGAGTAACGAAATGAGAGTCCACCATGTCATTTCGTATCTTATGGTCCTTTGCAGTCTTGGCACCGCCGCTAGCAGCCCACTCAAGGGCGAGGAGGTAACAACACAGGGCGTTACGGAAAATGAACGTATTGGGCAGCTCTCTGTATATCGGTACTCGTGGCGACCTTGGATGGGTTCTGAACAGTGTTATCGAGACCTGCATAACCGCCTTTATCAACGTGTCCACCATCTTCGCAGTGTAGGGCTCGCCGTCTCGTATCTTTCGACGCTCCTCCTTATCAAAGTCTACTGCAAGGCTATCAAAGCTTTGTGCCAACTCCAGCGCGTCACCAAGCATCCTGTGTAGCTGCTGATTGGCGTCTACAGCCATCTTCCTGATTTCTTCTATCAAAGGTAGATCGCCGCGCTCTGCCGCGTTGAGCTTGCGGATGTACTCAGGAAAACCAGCAGTCTGACCAGTGTGAATCATGCGTCTTTGCAGCCCGGCCGCTCTGCCGCTGAGTTGACAGATCATCTGTGTGTGCCGAAGGACAATCACTTGCTTAGGGTAGTCCCCCAGTATCCTCATGGCATTGCAGATGCTCTGTACTGCATCGCCTTGAAGGGCTTCCATTGCTGAATAATCTGTCAGCACCGCTCGATTTACGGTCGAGGCTTCAAGGAATGTCCTCAGCTGAGGGCTTTGAAGTTGGTTGCTATCCACTACCATACGCACTTTGTGTCTCCAAGTGGCTTATTGGCATCACCCTCGCTCGGCGTCAAGAATGCCATGCTAGGCCGTCCAAAGTTACTGGGTGTATTGGTCGTCATGCTTGCACCCCGATGGATGCGGAAATCTCTCTGATTGCTCCAGAAATTGAGCCATTATGCAGCCAGAGCAAACACCCCCGCCCATCAACACAAAAACAGCATTCCATCCGGGAATATCCATTGGCGCTCCCGCCTTGGTGAATAGCCTCCAGTTGCTATCAATGAAGTAGACATATCTGGTAGTTAGATAGCCGCTCGCCAAGCACTATCAGATATCTATTGCAGATAGCTATGTGATTCAATTATCATTGATCTATCAGTTTTAAGTACAAAGGATAGCCAGCGATGAATGCCCACCTCTACCTTCGAGCATCGACCAAAGACCAAGATGCCAACCGTGCAAAAGTTGCTCTGGAGTCGTTCGCGGTCGAAAAGGGTTTGAACATCGTTAGCGTGTATGCCGAGAACATCAGCGGCACCAAACTGAACCGTCCTGAGTTGCTAGCTTTACTCGATACTGCCGAGAGTGGCGACGTGCTATTGGTTGAGTCTGTAGACCGCCTTAGTCGTCTCTCACAAGCTGACTGGGACACCCTCAAAGCCACCATCAAGGCCAAAGGACTTCGGTTGGTTGTGGCTGATCTGCCCACAAGTCATATGCTGGTTGAAGCGAAGGGAATCACAGGTCAAATCATGGATGTGATCAACAACATGTTGATCGACCTGATGGCAACCATGGCGCGACTGGATCAAGAGAAGCGTGTGGAACGCATCCGTCAGGGTTTGGAGAACAAACGTATTGCTGACCCGGATTGGAAACCAGCAGGGAAAGGCAAGGACACTGCAAAGTGGGCGAAGGTGAAGGAAACCATAGCCAAGCATCCAACCATGTCTGCTGATGACGTCGCCAAGTTGGCTGGCTGTGGCGTTGCTACGGTGTACAGGATCAAACGTGAGATAGCTTGGACGTCCATCAGGTAGCGTTGCTCTACCTGGCTCTCAGGGGGCTCCAACTTATATCTAAATTACGACAGCTTTGATTAGGCAGGTCGCACAGCGTCAAGCACCCCTCGCACATAACCTGCTTTTCCAACTCCCTTTCCAACTTATATTTCCCAGCCAGAAATCAGGACAGCATCAAAGCTGCTCACTTCTCGCGCGCGGGGGTTAATTTCATACCATCTTTAATCCTTGCCATGTTCAAGAAACCGATGGACATCCAAGTACTTTTCGCTGAAATCATTTAAATGCCTTGGATTGCAAACCACCACGACACCTCTAACTAAGCCTTGACATAGGTCACATTGAAAGCGTTAGCAGCTTCATCAACAACTTTAATTTTTCCAATTTTCCGCAAGCTTTGAAGCGCCTTCTTCACTTTCTGCATATCATCTTCACCGCTCAACTGCCTAATCAGCTTATTATTGATAACCCCATCAGGATTTTCATCGAAGTACTTTTCGATAATTTCAATAACCGATGCAATTCTCTGATGTCGTATTGTGACAACAAAGGCATTATTAGACTCTTCAAAAACCGGCGGCACCAGCCCTGCCTTCTTCAGTTCATTATAAGCAGTATCCAGCCCCTCTCCAATATCATGATTTACCGGATTTGGTAAATTGTGAAGCATTCGAACCAAATTAGGATTTCTCGAAAAACGATCATCATAAATATTGTCTACGGTCATATATCCTGGCAATCGCCCAGGACTTTGAATTTCGATTCTATTATCGAAAATTCGAACGTGTATATCATCATTCAGACTGTAGTCCCGATGAAGCACAGCATTCACGAGAATTTCCTTCAATGCTTCCGAAGGATAGGAAAGCTTTACTACTTTCTGGCCATCCATAAAGGAGGCACCATCAATGTACTCCGCAACCTTGGCTATAGTGCCTGCAATTATCTCTTCTACGGACCCATTCACTGTGACAGGCATCTCTGCAAGGTGCTCGCGCTTGTATTCAGTATCGGTAGTACGAAGACGATATACCTTCACTGCACAACGCGTCTGGAGAGTGGCCTGCGGATTGTCGTCAAAAATTAACACGCAACCAACATTCGGAAACTTCTCGCTACCTTTCTTAGTTAGCAGTCTCTGTTTTTGCAAGAAAACCTTGGGCTCTAAACCGCTCTTCACTCGCCCCATATACGAAACAAGCTTTTCACACTCCGCCACTTCGTCGACATCCACATCCTCGACAGCCTTTCTCTCATAGAGCTCAGCCCCTTTAGAGTAACCAAGCTGAGTAACCTTTTCACCTTTGATTTTCAATTTCTGCGCATTTACGCGGATAAAGCAATCCCCTCCTGCGGTGTAATGCACCTTGGGGCTCTTAGGTATTGAAAAGTGGAGTATCAAGCCACGACCACTGGTATCTAGGAACTCCCAACCCAAGTTCTCTACAGCCGGAACCGTACCTTCTAATAGGGTCGCAATAATTCCGTTCGCTTCTTCTGGCTCTTGGAATCCTACAACTCTCTCACCTTTCTCTGCTTTATCCTCAATACCCACATAGAGATCGCCACCGTCTGAGTTTGCAAACGCAACCAAGGTCTCTTGAAGTTTAGCTGGTGCGATACGCTTGCTCTTAACGTCATTAAAATGATCTTCATCAAGCATTAAGAGGCCGACAACTTCATCTTGGGATATCTCAATTACGTCCACTGTAAGTCCTTGTTTGAAGATGCTAAAGGCTTAATAGTGGCACCGAGACTCACCCAGCACAAGCAGCCTGAGCAGAACTGCCGCTCCGCCCAGCTAATCGAACGATCTCAGCACCAAGCAGATAGGTGCACTGAAACCCTGCCCCACAGAGAACTCAAAGCCAATGACCCGGATTGCAAGCACGACCGGCGTCAATACAGAAGGCGCCCCATAGTGAGGTTACTGATTAGCGTCACGAGACAACAACGCAAACAGCACCGTTCCGAATGCTTGGGAAATGGAGAGAAGTGGAGTGAGACGATGATAGAATGCCCAGCACAGTGCACCACTTAGGTGTACCTAAACGCTGTCACACTTCAAGATTTTTGACTGATAAATCCTTGTAGAATCAAGGACTTATAGAATGGAGGCAACCCCACCAGCCACACCCCGGCACACAATGTCACCGCTGCGGTTGCCCCCTTCCGGGCCTGACCGGGTTCACGGCTGATCGTTGCGGGGGGGCCGATGGGGCCACCATAACGACGCTCGCCTGGGACTTCCAGAAGAGCATCGCACGGTTCCTCACCTTCACGCAGATGTGAATTTGGGGCCATTGTACGGCGACTGCTGGGGCCTTGTGCAAGCCGTTTGTATCACCCGTTTACCTCCCTTTTGTACCACCCGAAGGCGCCAGAGCCGGGAAATCCCCACCAATACGACTATCTACCCAGTTTTCATACCCAGAGCCTGCTCTTACAACTACTTGCCTAGCCTCTCTCGATGCTCAGCTGTAAATGGCATAGCCCTGTATCAATCAACGACCTGCTATCTGCACGCCACCCGCCTGCTCCAATGAGGAGTAAGCCATGAAACTCTGATGTAAACCGAGCAAGGCCTATAATCAGAACAGAAGGAGAAGCTGGAGAACAAGGAGGCACGTGCAAGAACTGAGCATTTCGCGGAGCTGCTCTCTCCTTACCTTGCCACCCAATTCGGTTACAAGCGCACGGGGACTTTAGATCTCTTAAGACCAGACAAGACTGCCACACTAATCGGCAATCTGTCTGGGTCGATTTTCAATTGGCAGGGTGGGTCAGTTTTCAATCCGCGCCAACCTACAAGGTATCAATCAGGGTTTCGGTCGCCTACGCTCAGAAAGCACTGAGAACAAACTACAGAATTACAAAGCCACCTCAGATAAGTTGCTCACTGCTCAATACCTGAGCATTGGTCAACGCACTTTGAGCGTCACCGTAGACCATCGAATAACTGCCGAGCAGTGGAGGGGACACGATCAATCTGGCCAGCCTCAAGCACCCTAACAATAGAGTGCCCTTCATCCCCCTCGACCATCCCATAGAAGAGGTAGTAGCGATCCCTCTCAAAGGTTTTCCAACCACGGGCCTCAAAGATATCCAACTCACAGTGCCCACTGAGCTCATGCTCAGGAGACTTGAAGTTGAAAAATACGCGATTATATTTGCCCTTTACAATGGAGGTAGGCTGACCAAAGAACAGAAAGCTTTTCCCCAGGTACGCTTTTATGTTTCGCTGAACCTTTTCGATAGAGACAATTAGATCCCGTAAAAGAATTGCATCTTCACCTTCGAACTGTATCGCAATGTTCAGGCTTATTTGAGCCAACTGCACCAGTCTTCCAACGGTTCTGAAGCGACCCGGATTGAGCAGGTTACCATCGGCGTCAAAGATATTCTCAAATCCGCCTCTCCCACTTACCGATGAGCCGTTCTGAACCTCTTTCTTTCGGGGTTTGACATAAACTTGGTCATCATCGTCCTCCGACTCGTCATCTCCTGCCAAGCTCTTCCAGCCCGCGAAGGTGACAAGACTTATAGCTCGCCGCTCTTTGGCTCCCTCATCGCCACCACCACCCGGCCCACTCTTCTTCCTATGCGGACATTCGACCGTATCGAAACCTGGAAGATGGAAGTAGAAAGCATCAACCCCATCCTTTCTCTTCGGTGATTTGCGAGGTCGTCTACTGCACATCACGCCGCAGTCCGGGCAGTAGACTCGACCATGATGTTCATCATCGATGTAAAGCTCTGGTGGGAGCTTGACAGCCTCGGCTAGCTCCAATGGGGCTACAGTTTCTAGCTGCGGCTCCAGAAAATGATAGGCAACGTAAGGGATTGAAATCTGCGACATACATTCCTTTGCTTTCTTGAGATTGCATTTAGCTAGGATGGGCACCACATGAACATAAAGTGCCCAACCACAAGCAACTGAGAAATTCAACAAAAACGATGGTGCGTCGAATCCAGCTTGGCAGCGCTACTCCTTCCCGAACGCAACGAAGCCGATAATAGCTTATTGCCATATAAAATCTGAGCGGTCAAATGCACGACTGCAACCAATAACAAAGGAAGAGAACGCTAATGCCATCGACCTGCGCCCAGATATAAGTGATGTCACCACACCAGGCCGTGTTCGCCGCTGTTACGATGAACTGCCGAAAGGATACTGGGAATGTCGAGGCGCTCAACCGTGGCCCTCTTGTACGCATGAGAACCGGGCCGCTTGCAGATCAAACTTCTAATTTTGAAGCGCCCCACCTCAAAACCTTCATCCCCGAGCATGTGAACGATACCGTGGCTGCCGGCCGAGCTACAACTTTGGCTGAACAACTCGTTGATGCGACTACGCAGACTCATCCAGCGAACATCGATACAACGCCGCCAGGCCAAGTGGGCGTAATAACAAGATCGGGGCAGTTCGAACACTGAGCACAACAGTTGAACAGGGTATTGCTTTACCAACTGCCGAATTGAGCCGAACACCTGCACCCGAGCTCATAAGCCATCAAGAGCGCAATGGCCTCTTTTAATATTTTCTTCTCAAGCTCAAGCCGGTTGATACGGGTCTGAAGCTCCTGGATCGCCTGCTGCTCTGGCGTGAGCGCCTTGACAGTAGCGCCCGGTCTCGCCCACGTCGAGGGATTTGGCGGCCTCTGGGCAACAGCAGCCTTAGTCGGGGACCAGACTGACAGCCTTACACTTTAACGCGGAAGTGAAGGTACGTCGCTGCATGCTCATCGAACACCTCTAACTGGCGAGCATTCTCGCCTAAATGAGTGTCCGGTTTCATTAACACTACACCAGCTTCCTATAGTAGCAACACGATAAAAGCTAAGAGGAAGCGTCAGTAGCCGACCATCTCGCGGTATCCCTGATGACGGTGATGCTCGATCCACTCAACCACTTCGCAAGGAACATAAAGCTGTAACCTAGCGCGAGATATAGCGATGTACGCGGCACAGATACGCTCATCGAACTCGTCGACATTCTTGAGTTTGGCCATGGTGAGCAGTTCTGGCGTCAACAAGACTCCATCGAACTCCATCCCTCCTGCGTCCGCTGCCATCATTACCATGCAGCTCTTATCAGGCGAACCGAGCATTCCTTTGAGCTCGTTCATATCAGCCATTTTAAAGCCCTTTTCAAGCTCAGCCTCTACCCAGAGAAACGATTCATCGTATCGATTGGCCTCACGCACCTGCCCCCAACTAGGCGTCTCATAAAAGTCTGAATGCTGCTCCCCGGAGTGCGGCTCGCTTCTATAGAATTCGGGATTGAACAATGCAATGGCAGTGCTCATGAACCGCTTAACATCCTCTGCATTCGCGGGTATCAATGCGCGGCCAGCCGCACTCATTTGAATGATCCATTTCATCGTGTCCCAGCGAGACGCAGTTAATACTACACAGCCATCAGGAGGCATGAACCCCTCACGATAGTGCTTAACACTGACATCACTATTACTAGCACCTTCAAAAGGGATCTTGCCCTTACTTGAGTGCCGGTAGATTAGTGGGTTGACCAGTATCTCGACGTTACGGCCCGAACGAACAGAGTAGTTAACCTCACTTTTTCGTACTTCGCGCTTTCTGCTGACCAAAGGATCACCAGCCCGCTGGTACTCATCTCCGAGAGTTATTAGCACTTGGCGGCCGCGTTCTATGATTGTCAGGAGGGATGGAGGAATATCTTGGCTTTCGTCAATAAAGACATGCGTATATCGGGCTGGCACTACACAACCCGCAAGACTTGCGCGTTTTAACGCTAAAAATGCCGCGAACTCAACCTGATTATCCCAGGCAGGATTTGACTCCAGGTAGGTCCATAAGCGGCTGGAGTACTGAAGAAGTACCCTGGCATCCAACTCAGATAGGGACTGATTGAAATGAGGGAAGTGCCTGCTCGACAGCGTACCATCTCTAGATTCGCAATAGAGGCTAAGCACCTTAAAACAGATTTTCAGAGTTGCTTCCGCATCGTAGCCTTGGACGCCAAGAATATTCAGCTCTTGCAAAAGCTCCTGCTTGCTAGGAACTACTACCTGAGTGCTCGCGGCTCTAGCCCTAGGACCGTACAGCAGAAACTGCGCAAAGTCCCGAAAGATCCACCCTGCCGTCCTATCGCGCGCGCTTCCCATACGCTTGCGAAGAGCCTCCAACTTCCCAGGGGTATGTGCCAACAGCAACGTCGCCTCCGGACGCAGACACTCCATCAAGGTACCCAACAGATGGCTTTTGCCAATCCCTGCGTACCCTTGAACATGCAGGTGCTCGTCCAAATTTGCTCGGAAGGTCCTTACCAGCTTGTCCTGTGCAGGGCTAAGCCAACGCTCGCGATGCCGAGGCGTCACCATCTGTTCGCTAAACGGATTGTTGTCCCTGTAATGACGGACCCTGAACCCAACATCCCAATTTCCATTGGGCAGTAGATAATCTCGAGCCAATACCTCATCAGCACTTAGGAAACGCAGATTCAAACTCTTGGCGACGTGACCTCCAGCATGGAGCTTTTTTGGATCAAATAGCCGCTGCGCCTCTGACAACAACGCTGAGCTTACCGAGTGCTGAACAGACCAGGCGATGAGCTTGGACAAAACTCTCTCAGCAGAATTGGAGGTACGATCTTGCTCCGCTGCTCCTGCCAGGTGTTGGATGACCAAAATCGCGGCTAGCTCTGGATCAGATAGAGTAGCGAGTACTTTTGCGCCATCAGCTCTTAATAGACTTGCACACGTTTTATCAGTGACAGGCAAAAACAGAGGACTGGATAAATCAAAGTGTTCCGGGTTCATACTACCTCGTAGCCAGGGAATGATTAGTCATGCACTCAATCCCTTTCATGTTCTTCATCATCCATTTCGAACGCATCATCTTCTCGCTCGGCGGCCAGTGAGGACACCCGTTCTGCTGCGACACGCGCTGCCCCGCCTCGGGCGGAGGTGTACCGCGCATCTTGGAGCCACTCCAGCTCAATTAACCGCGCGCGAATAACTTGGCCGGGAACCCCAAACCGTTTACTTAACTCCGCAAGGATGATGCTGGCGGTCGTAATGTTATCTTGCTGATGGTCTACGTAAATAAGCCCATGCCCACGCCATTTGACATCATACCTATCGCACAGCGACATGACATGTTCAGCCAGTGTCGCAGCAACCATCCACTCCCCACTTGAGTCACTCATTCCCGCCCTCACCATGAACGCCAAGTTCGAACTGGTAGCTACCCAGGGTGCCCGACATCGCTCCCGAATAGCTGCTGTGCCCATCCAATGTTGCAGCCGCTTTCGTATCGATATGTCCTTGCAACTCATAGACCGCCATTTCTAATAGCCTGCGCAGATCTTCGGGATTACTTGCAGTTATATTGAGCTGCAGATCGAGTTTGCTTGCAGCGGGTACCGATAGATATTCAGGTATTGCCGTTTGAGCAAAAGCAACTTGTCGTTGATGCTCACCCTCGACGGGGTTACCCGTGGACCCACTCAGAATAGCAGCGTGCTCGTCATCCATAAGGTCCAGTATCCTCGACAGTTCCAAGGTCTTCTCGGGGTGCAATTGCATTTGGTCCTTAACCTCCAAACGACGGACTTGCCACTCCCGAAGCTTTTCTCGGGTCAGATTGTCAGTTTCGCCCATTGTCGCCCGCTCCATATGCTAAGCGATGGATTATGGCCCGGCGCGCCGCATCGGTCACCTAAGGCTGAAAGCTGAGCCCACCTCTTGAAACTATCTAACAATTCGTTCCGTTAAAGAGAGTTTGTTACTCTTTCTAAACCCTCCAACGACGCAGCGAACGTATAGTCGATGCCCCAGCAACCCACCGACCAATGACTCAGCAACGCCCTTTTGTTTCAGGTGGTCGGCCAAGGTGTGTCGGAAGCTGTGAAAGTCCTTCTTGGCAGCGTCATCGCGGAAGCCTAACTGCTCACGCACCCGAGTAAACCACTTCGATGGCACCACACTGTAGCCATGCTTTTTATGGCAGGTCAGTTCCGGGAACACACGCTCATTTCCCGCCTGCCTAGCCTTCTCCACATACGCCAGGAACCCCAGCTCCAGAAGCTTGGAGTGAAGCGGTACAAGTCGTTCAGACGAAGCCGTTTTCAGCTTCTGGTCTGGCCTTGTAGCTCGTATGTGGATGCAGGCAATACCGTCGATGGTCACTACATCGTCGGCGTACAACTGGCACAGCTCGTTGAGTCTGGCGCCCGTGTATAGCCCCAGGAGGGGCAGCTAATATTGATTCGGCTTTTGGGCGTGGGCCGGCGCCTATGTCGCACGATTAAACAACAGCTTGAGGTCTTCAGCACTGAAAGCGCTGCGCTCCTCGCTCACCTTACGCCGCTGACGCACGCGCAGACCATCGAACGGGTTGCGACTGCAATAGCCCTCCCTAACCGCATACGAAAAGAACGTCGTCAGGTTCTTCACGTAGTTGTTAAAGGTCGTGACGCTGATGGTACTGGTCGCTTCCGCGATGGACTGCTCCAGTGGTTGGTCCGGCAACAGATGAAAACGCGGTGGTAGCTTCAGCGCCGTCTCCCGGAACACGTGGGCGTTTTTCCGGGTTATCTGGTCGATGGACATGTCGCCAATGATTCGGGTCAGCAGCACGGCTACCGCACGCTTATCGTCCAGGGACTTGACCGCGACGCCCTCCCAGCGCTGCTGCACCAACTGCTCATCGACCACCGCGAGAAAGCTTGGGGATTGCTGAACAACTGCAGGCACTATCACGACGGAAGCCACAGGAGGAAGCTGAAGGGCACCTACGGACCGCTCTGACGCTACCGAAGGCAAGGGCATAGCGGCACCTATCAACTGCTGCTGTCGCAACCACGACGCCCAACTAGCGAGACGCTTACCTCCCACTTCCCAGGCCCCGCGAATGAACTCAAGCGACGACCTAATACCCTGGAACGCTTGCGTAAACAGCCCTTGGACCTGGGTCAGAATGTCACGCCCACGAATCAGCGCCTCCCGCTTGCAACGGGTTTGCAGGGAGCTACGAATTTCTCTTTGGGGGAATAACGGGCGAATAACATCCGGCACCACGATTCGGAAGTAGTAGACCGAGTGGCGGGACAACAAAAGGTAGGACGGGATGGTCGACACAGATGTATCACTCTTTGTACCACCATGTGGAAAAGAGTGAAAAACCGTTAAGAATTAGCTACTTAGGTAACTGGAGGCAACCCCACCAGCCACACCCCGGCACACAATGTCACCGCTGCGGCTGCTCCCTTCCAGGCCTGACCGGGTTCACGGCTGATCGTTGCGAGGGGACCAATGGGGTCACCATAACGACGCTCACCTGACGGCGAGCCGCGCCATTGTACCTATCTGCGGCGAAGTTACAACCGCTCTGTAAAGATTAAAAAATCTGAACGGCTTCAAGTACTTGGATCATTACCCCTCTCCCCCGCCCACTTGCCGATTCCTGTAGCCGCTGCCGCAGGCTGCGCTCGGTCGCGCAGCTGCCGCAATCGCGGGTGACACCGTGTTTCGGTGGCGCACAATCAAATGGCTGGCGACTGCTTCGCAGTCGATCGCAGCCATCGGCAGCGGCTACAGGGGACCACGCATGAGCTGAATGGCAGTTTTGCGGCGAGCCGGCAGTCGATTTTTCGCTTTGTTTTGTAAGGGCTTTCCTAGAAACTCTGGAACGCCTTTGGGCCGGTTGTACCCCTGAATTTGATCGGGCAGTCTGCGTGGGTCGTTGCAATTTCAACGACCCGGATGTGGAAGTCTGGAAAAGTCATTGGTACAGCGCTCAACAGCGACTGCTGACGCTTTGCGCCCGCAGATCCGTGTTATGGCGACCATGCGTGGGGCACCTTCGGGTGCGCCGGGTTTTGGGTACCAAGGACTCCCCGGTCTTCCACACCCACGCATGGCTGCCACCCTCTCGTGTGGAAGCGAGACTGGCGGCTTTCATCTTTCAGAGAGTCGTAGGTACCCACATGAAAAAGCTCGTCCCCGATCCGCCACTCACTACCCCGCGCCGACTACGCGATCCCGAACTGGATGCGGCGAATATCTCCCTGCTCCTGTCGCTCAATGACCAGAAGCAACCGCTGCTCACACAACTGAAAGAAACCAGCAGCCAGCCGTTCGGCCTGCGCGACGCCCAGCAGCGCCCGTTGTTCGCGGTGCAGGCCGGGGTAAATGCCGAAGAAGCCTTGATGCATGTTTCGCTGCTGCTCAAATGCGCCGAAGAAGTCTCGGATGAAATCACCGAACAGGGCAGCGGCATCGAGCGCGGGCTGATCTGGTCCATGGTGCATTCCGTGGAGATGGCTCGCGCGGTGGTTGATGCCCTGCTCGATGGCGTGCGCACAGCTCGCTGACCGCCCCTGGTAGGAGCGAAGCTTGCTCGCGATAGCATCGCCGCGGTCTTGTGCCGGACCGAGTCGCTTGCATCGCGAGCAAGCTTCGCTCCTACAGAGGCAGGTGGTGGGTTCAGGCTTGTTCGAGTACTTCGTCGGCCTTGCCGCCGGCTTGCTGGATCACCAGGTGGATGAAGTGCAGTTTGGCGATCACTGCGGGAGGCAAGATGAAGGGATAGAAGTCCGGCTGGCCCATGCTGCGTGACAATTCGTTGAGCATGCCCGCCAGCTCGATCCAGGCGTTGACGAAAGAGAGGAACGCCGGGCCGCCGGGGTGCTGTGGGTCATACAGGGTATCGAGTGGGAACGGCTGGTAGTCGAAGTCCATTTCCCGGGCACTCATGCCGAAGCCCAGCGCAGTATCGACCGCGTCCATCATGTGCAGGTAGTGGGCCCAGGTTTCCGCCCAGTCTTCCCAGGGGTGCATGGTGGCGTAGGCGCTGACGTAGGCCTGCAACCAATCATTCGGCGCACCCTGTTGATAATGCCGCTCCAGGGCTTCGGCGTAGCTCGCGCGTTCGTCGCCGAACAGCGCACGACAGGGTTCCAGCCAATGGCTGTCGGCGATCAGGCGGTCCCAGTAGTAATGCCCCACCTCATGCCGAAAGTGGCCGAGCAAGGTGCGATAGGGTTCGTGCATCTGTACCCGCACCTGCTCGCGATACGCGTCATCTGCTTCCTTGATGTCGAGGGTGATCAGGCCGTTGGCGTGGCCAGTCATCGGCGACTTGCCCTGCAGATCGACGCCGACGAAATCGAAAGCCAGGCCAGCCGCTTCATCCTCGGTCTTGGCGATCAGCGGCAACCCCAGGCTTATCAGTTGCGCCACCAGACGGCGCTTGGCGATTTCCACCTTGCGCCAGCGTTCAGGGTTTTCCGGTACGCCAAGATCGGGAATGGTTCGGTTCAGCCGGCACGCCACACACAAGGTGCCGGCGCCATAAGCCGGCAGCAGCCAGTTACAGGCCGCCGGGGTATCGAGGTTGGCGCAGCGCCGGAACAGCCCCGCCTGCGGGTCGACGTCCAGCAGCCAGGTATCGAGCTCCGGCCCTGGTTGCAGCGACGACAGGCGACTCTGCTCGGGCTGATAACCCAGGGCCGCCGAGCAGGCCAGGCACTGGCTGTTGCGAAAGAACAGCGACTGCCCGCAACGACACGGCCAGACTTTGCTGTTGCGGCTGTTCTCGCGGACAAAGGGCGCGGCGATACGGGAACTGAGCTGCTCGAAGAAGCGGTACATGGCGATCTCTCCCTGGGCTTGCCAAGACTAGATCATGGGGACGGGACTATTGTTCCATCGCCTTGATGGCGATCCGCTTTTCTGTAGGAGCGAGCTTGCTCGCGAAGCAATTTCCATATCGCATTCTGTGCAAGCCTGGAGATTTTTCGCGAGCAAGCTCGCTCCTACAAGGGAACGCGATTTTTCCATGTAGCCGCTGCCGCAGAGCAACGCCCGCTGCGCGGTCGATCGCAGCCTTCGGCAGCGGCTACAGGGTTATGCCGAGATGCCGTGCTGGCCGAGGAAGGCCACGAAGGCTTCTTCATCCAGCACCTTGAGGCCCAGCTCGTTGGCCTTGGCCAGCTTCGAGCCGGCGCCAGGACCGGCCACCACACAGTGGGTCTTGGCCGAAACGGAGCCGGCGACCTTGGCGCCCAGGCTTTCCAGCTTGTCCTTGGCCACGTCGCGACTCATCAGCTCCAGGGAACCGGTGAGCACCCAGGTCTGGCCGGCCAGCGGCAGCCCTTCCACCACCTTCTTCTCGCTCTGCCAGTGCATGCCGAAGGCTTGCAACTGCGCTTCGATGGCCAGCGCCCGCTCGGCGTTTTCCGCAATGTCGAAGAACTCGCGCACGGCCTTGGCCTGCTTCTCCGGCAGGGTCTGGCGCATGTCCAGCCAGTCCGCCTTGACCACACCATCGAGGGTGACGAACTTGTCCGCCAGCTTCTGCGCGGCGCCCGGCCCCACCGACGGGATGTTCAGCTTGTCGAGCATGCCGCCCAGGGTGGTGCTGGCGGCAAACTCGGCGCCGAGGTCGCCCTGATCCTGCAGCTCAAGAGCGCACTGCTGCGGATCGAGCAAGGCACCGATCACCTCTTGGTTGTGGCTGTCCTCGAAGAAGCTGTGAATCTCGTGAGCCACTTCCAGGCCGATATCCGGCAGGTAGGTCAGCACTTCCGGCAAGGCTTGCTGTACGCGCTCCAGAGAGGCCAGGGAGCGCGCCAGGACCTTGGCCGTCTCCTCGCCCACATCGGGAATGCCCAGGGCGTAGATGAAGCGCGCCAGGCCCGGCTTCTTACTGTCTTCGATGGCCTTGAGCAGCTTGTTGCTGGAGACCTCGGCGAAGCCTTCCAGGTCGATGATCTGCTCGTACTTGAGCTTGTAGAGGTCGGCCGGCGAACCGATGAGCTTTTCGTCCACCAGCTGCTCGATGGTCTTGTCGCCCAGCCCTTCGATATCCATCGCCCGACGGGAAACGAAGTGAATGATCGCCTGCTTGAGCTGAGCGCCACAGGCCAGGCGACCGACGCAGCGGTACACCGCGCCCTCGCTGATGGTTTCCTTGCCCTTGCTGCGCTTGATCAGTTGCGTGCGTTCGACATGGGAACCGCACACCGGGCAGGTCTGCGGGATATGCACCGGGCGCGCATCCTGTGGCCGGCGCTCGGCCACCACCTGCACCACTTGCGGAATCACGTCGCCGGCGCGGCGGATAATCACGGTGTCGCCGATCATCAGGCCCAGGCGCGCCACTTCGTCCATGTTGTGCAGGGTGGCGTTGGAGACGGTGACGCCCGCCACCTTGACCGGTTTCAAGCGCGCCACCGGGGTCACCGCGCCGGTACGACCGACCTGGAATTCCACGTCCAGCAGCTCGGTCAGCTCTTCCATCGCCGGGAACTTGTGGGCGATCGCCCAACGCGGTTCACGGGCCCGGAAGCCCAGCTCACGCTGCGAAGCAACGCTGTTGACCTTGAACACCACACCGTCGATTTCATAGGGCAATCCATTACGGCGCTCGCCGATATCGCGGTAGTAATCCAGGCATTCGTCGATGCCCTTGGCCAACTTCAGCTCGCGACTGACGGGCATGCCCCAGTGCTTGAGCTGCTCCAGATTGCCGATATGGGTGTCAGCAATGTCAGCGGTGACCTGGCCAATCCCGTAGCAGCAGAATTCCAGCGGACGGCTGGCGGTGATCTTCGAATCCAGCTGGCGCAAGCTGCCCGCCGCGGCGTTCCGCGGGTTGGCAAAGGTCTTGCCGCCAACTTCCAGCTGCGCGGCATTGAGTCGCTCGAAACCGGCCTTGGACATGTAGACCTCGCCGCGCACCTCCAGGGTCGCCGGCCAGCCGCTGCCGTGCAGCTTCAGCGGAATGTTGCGCACGGTGCGCACGTTGACGCTGATGTCTTCGCCGGTGGTGCCGTCGCCGCGGGTCGCGCCGCGCACCAGCACACCGTCCAGATACAGCAGGCTGACCGCCAGGCCATCGAGCTTCGGCTCGCAGCTGTACTCCACCGCCGCCCCGCCACCGAACAGATCGCCCACCGGCAGGTCGAGCCCCTCGGTCACCCGGCGATCGAACTCGCGCATGTCGGTTTCTTCGAAGGCGTTGCCCAGGCTGAGCATGGGGATTTCGTGGCGCACCTGGGTGAAGACCGAGAGCGCCGCGCTGCCCACGCGCTGGGTGGGCGAATCGCTGCTGACCAGCTCCGGATGCTCGGCTTCCAGCGCCTTGAGTTCGTGGAACAGGCGATCGTATTCGGCGTCGGGAATGCTCGGCTCGTCGAGTACGTGGTAGCGGTAGTTGTGCTGATCCAGCTCAGCGCGCAGCTCAAGAATGCGGGTTTCGACGGCGGTCATGATGTTCTCTCAAAAAGCAAAAGAGCAGCCTAGGCTGCTCAATATTTGTCTGGAGGGTCTTGCGACCCTGTCGCGAGCCTGCTCCGGCAGGCCAAGGGTTATGCCGGAGCGGCTGGCTCGCGAAGCGCTCAGCGCTTCTGGGTCAGGGCGCGACGCTCGAATTCGACGATGCGCTGACGGTAGTGTTCGATGGTCTGGGCGGTCAGCACGCTGCGCTGGTCGTCCTTCAGTTCGCCGTTCAGCTCCTGGGACAGCTTGCGCGCCGCGGCCACCATCACGTCGAAAGCCTGCTTCGGATGACGCGGGCCTGGCAGGCCGAGGAAGAAGCTCACGGCCGGAGTGCTGAAGTGGTCGATGTCGTCCAGGTCGAATACGCCCGGCTTGACCGCGTTGGCCATGGAGAACAGCACTTCGCCGTTACCGGCCATGCTTTCGTGACGGTGGAAAATATCCATCTCGCCAAAACGCAGGCCGCTTTCCAGGATGTTCTGCAACAGCGCCGGGCCCTTGAAGCCGCCGGAATCACGGCAGATCACGCTGATCACCAGCACTTCTTCGGCTTGCGGCTGGTCCTTGTCGGCGTAACCGGAAGCCTTGGTTTCATCCGGGAAATCGTCGTCACGACTGCTGAAGCTCGGGCCGCCGTCCAGATCCAGGTTGAGGTTCAGGTCGCCCTGCTGTGGCTCGCTGGCACGTTTGCCACGCTTGGAACCGGATTCGCGCGGTTCGCGCACCGGCGCGCTCATCGACGGCAGGTCGTGCTCATCGAGTTGCGGTTCCTTATGGGTATCCAGCACGCGGGGCGGGCCCAGCAGCTCGGCACTGCTGTCGTCGTCCGGCAGGTTGGACAGGCTGCGATCCAGACGGAATTTCAACTTTCCTTTGCCGCCGCGCATACGGCGCCAGCCATCAAAAAGAATACCGGCAATGACAATGATGCCGATGACGATCAGCCACTCGCGCAGACCGATTTCCATGTAATCCCGTGCCTCTATGAAAAATGCTGAAAAATAAGAGGTTTAGCAAACTGCAAACCGCTTTAAAACGTGGCGCCAACTCTATGTTCTGACTGGCGTTTTGCCCACGTATAGGAAAAATTGACATTAAACTAGCACGACCAAAGACAACTTTACACCGTCTGTCGCAACGGCTTCATTCAATATGTCAATCAGCCAGTACTCGGCACAGGTAAAAACCTCTTACTTGTCACTTACATACCGGCTTTGGTCGCCCGGATATCAGGCGTCCACCATCGCCATCGCCTCCTCGACATCCACCGCTACCAGGCGCGAACAGCCAGGCTCGTGCATCGTCACGCCCATCAACTGATCGGCCATTTCCATGGCGATCTTGTTGTGGGTGATATAGATGAACTGCACCGTCTGCGACATCTCTTTAACCAGCCTTGCGTAGCGTCCAACGTTAGCGTCATCCAGCGGGGCGTCAACTTCGTCGAGCATGCAGAACGGCGCCGGGTTCAACTTGAAGATGGCAAATACCAGCGCCAGGGCCGTCAATGCTTTCTCACCACCGGACAACAAATGAATGGTGCTGTTCTTCTTCCCTGGCGGACGCGCCATGATCGTTACCCCTGTATCGAGTAGATCTTCGCCCGTCAGTTCCAAATAAGCGCTGCCGCCACCGAAAACTTTTGGAAAGAGCGCCTGTAAACCGCCGTTAATCTGATCAAAGGTATCCTTGAAACGATTACGGGTTTCCTTGTCGATCTTGCGAATCACGTTTTCCAGGGTTTCCAGGGCTTCCACCAGATCGGCGTCCTGGGCATCCAGATAACGCTTGCGCTCGGACTGCTGCTGGTACTCATCGATGGCCGCGAGGTTGATCGCCCCCAGGCGCTGAATGCGCGCGGCAATCCGCTCGAGTTCTTCCTCGGCTTCTTTCTCGCTGGCCTGTTCGGTCAGCGTGGCAAGCACGCCCTGCAAGTCGTAGCCGTCTTCCAGCAACTGGTCCTGCAAGGTCTTGCGGCGCACGCTCAGGGCCTGCCACTCCATGCGCTGCTGTTCGAGCTGACCACGGATCAATTGCGATTGCTGCTCGGCCTGGGTCCGACGTTTTTCCGCGTCGCGCAATTCGCGGTCGGCATCTTCCATGGCGATCTGCGCGCTCTTGAGCTCGACGTCGACGGTCATGCGTTTTTCCAGCAATTCCTCGAGTTTCAGGCGCAGCTCTTCCAGCGGTGCGGCACCCTCCTCCAGGTTCAGGCTGAGCTGTTCGCGCTTCTCTGTCAGACGCTCCGATTGCAGCTCCAGGCGCTCCAGGGCCTGACGGGTGGAGTCGTGCTGGGCCTTGAGCGAACCCAGGCGTACCGCCAGCTGGTGAGCATGATCCTTGTGCTGGCGCGCCTCCTGGCGCACCCGGTCCAGGCGCTCGCGCAAACTGTCGCGCTGGGCCAGCAGCAATTCGCGCTGCTCGGTGTCCAGGGCCATGCTGTCGAGGGCTTCCTGCAGTTGCAGACGGGCTTCGCCCACCTGCTCGTGTTCCACGGCGCGCTGCTCGCCCAGCTCCGCTACTTCTTCATCCAGACGGGTACGGCGCAGGGCCAGCTGTTCGGCCTTGGCCTTGCCGGCGGAAAGCTTGGCCTTCAATTCACCCTGCTGACGGGCTTCGTCCTGCAGCAGGCGGCGCAGGTGTTCGCGACCGTTCTCCTGCTGCCGCTGCTGGGCACGCAGGTTCTGCAAGTGGGTTTCCAGGTCTTCCACGCTGGCTTCGCGCTCATCGCGCTCCTGGCTCAGCTGCTCGATTTCCTGATTGCGCGCGAGCATGCCGCTCTCCGCTTCGCTGGCGCGACGCACCCGCAGGAAATGCCGGCCGACCCAGAAACCGTCGCGGCTGATCAGGCTCTCGCCTGCCGCCAACTGGCCGCGCAGAGCCAGGGCCTGCTCAAGGCTTTCCACCGGTTTGACCTGGCCCAGCCAGGGCGCCAGATCGACCTGGGCATCGACCTTATCCAGCAGGCTGCCGGGTATCCGCGCGCCCTCGCCCGCCAGTTGGAGCAGGCGCAGGTCGCCCTGCTCGAACCCGGCCAGGTCGAAGCCGGCAAAGTCGTCGACCAGCACCGCTTGCAGGTCGGCGCCGAGCACGGTTTCCACCGCCAACTCCCAACCCGCCTCGACCTTCAAGCCTTCGGCCAGACGCGGACGCTCGGCCAGCTGTTGCTCGCGCAACCACTCCGCCGCGCCGGTCCCCGGATTGAGCGCCGCCTGCTGCAAAGCCTCCAGCGAGGCCAGGCGCCCATTGAGACGCTGCAATTCGCCCTGGGCCTGCTGCTGGGCCTGGGTCGCCTGATGCAGCTCCTGACGCAACTGCTCCAGGCGCTCGACCTGACCGTCTTCGCTGGCCTGCAAATCTTCCAGGGTCGCCTCGCTGGCCGCGAGTTGTTCGTTGAGTTCGAGGATTGCCGCGTCTTCCGGATCGGCGGCCAGCAACGCGCGCTCCTCCACCAGACGCCGCTGGCGCTCACCCAGACGCTCCATGCTGCCTTCGAGCTGCTGGATGCGCGACTGCTGCACCTCGGCCTGGCGCCGCGGCTCGGCAGACTTGAGGTTGAAACCGTCCCACTGCTCCTGCCAGCCGTGCATGGTGGTTTCGGCTTCTTCCAAGGCCGCGGCAGCCTCTTCGGCGGCGGCGCTGCTGACTTCCTGCTCGGGCTCGAGCATTTCCAGCTCTTCGCCGAGGGTGGCGAGCAAGGTGCGGTCGTGGCCCAGGTGGGATTCGGTTTCCAGGCGCGCGCGCTCGGCCTCGCGCAGGTCGTCCTGCAACTGGCGCAAACGCTGCTGGCCGTGCTGGATGCTCTGCTCGACCCGGGCGATATCGCCGCCGACCGAATAGAAGCGCCCCTGCACCAGATTGAAGCGCTCGGACAGCTCATGGTGGCCATCACGCAAGCGCTCGATGGCGGCATCGGCATTGCGTTGCTCCGCCACCAGGGCTTCGAAGCCGACTTCCTGGTTGCCGATGATCGATTCGCGCTGCCCGACCTGCTCGTTAAGCTCCTGCCAGCGCAGTGCCGACAGTTGGGCCTTGAGCTGACGCTCCTCGGCTTTGTATTCCTGGTACTTCTCGGCCGCCTGGGCCTGACGGTGCAGGCGTTCGAGCTGGCGCTCCAGCTCTTCGCGCAGGTCGGTCAGGCGCGCCAGGTTTTCGTGGGTACGACGGATGCGGTTTTCGGTTTCCCGGCGGCGCTCCTTGTACTTGGAAATCCCCGCCGCTTCTTCGATAAAGTTGCGCAGGTCTTCCGGTTTGGCCTCGATCAGCTTGGAGATCATGCCCTGCTCGATGATCGAGTAGCTGCGTGGCCCCAGGCCGGTACCGAGGAAGATGTCGGTAATGTCACGACGGCGGCACTTGGCGCCGTTGAGGAAATAGCTGTTCTGGCTGTCGCGGGTAACCTTGCGGCGGATGGAGATTTCCGCGTAGGCCGCGTACTCGCCGATCAGGGTGCCGTCGGAGTTGTCGAAGACCAGCTCGATGCTGGCCTGGCTCACCGGCTTGCGGCTGGTGGAGCCGTTGAAGATGACGTCGGTCATCGACTCGCCGCGCAGGTTCTTGGCCGAGCTCTCGCCCATTACCCAGCGCACGGCATCGATGATGTTCGACTTGCCGCACCCATTGGGCCCGACCACCGCCGCCATGTTACTGGGGAAGTTCACCGTGGTCGGATCGACGAAGGACTTGAACCCCGCCAGCTTGATGCACTTGAGCCGCACGCTCAGGCAACCGTCAAGGCGGCGACTACCAGGTCGCAACTGCGCCGGGCATAGGCCGTCAGCACCACGCGGATGGTCGGCAGGTCACGGGCCAGCACGGCGGCCAGCAGTTGCTCGAACAGGTCGAGGAATTCGCTCATTTCCGCCTTGCGCTGCTCCAGGGCCAGGAAATAGGCACGGCTCATCGCCGGCTGCAGGTTCTCGACGGTTTCCTGCAGGTACGGGTTGTCGGCGAACGGATAGGCGGCGCGCATCACGTTGAAGCTGTCTTCGACGAAGCTGCGAATGTCCTGGCGCTCGTAGGCGGCGATCAACCGTTGCTGGATCTGCAGGAACGGCGCCATGTCGGCCTGCAGTTCCCAGCCGTTGGCCACCGAGTTACCCAACAGGATGTACAGCTCGCTCATCAGGGTGCACAGGCTCTGCACCTTGTGCGGGGTGAGTTCGGTCACATGGGCGCCACGACGCGGCAGGATCGCGATCAGGTGGCGGCGTTCGAGGATCAGCAGGGCTTCGCGGACCGAGCCGCGGCTGACGTTGAGGGCCAGCGTGACCTTCTGTTCCTGAATCCGCTCCCCAGGCTTGAGCTCGCCGCGAATGATGCGTTCGGCGAGGTGGTGAGCGATTTGCTCGGCGAGGCTGTCCGGCGCCTTGAACGTCATGGTTTTCCTTCAAACTCTTAGATCGGTACAAGCGGCGCAGTGTAGCGCAATTGCTACCTCATCGCGGAGTGCCCAAGGGCCTGAATTTGGCACGGAATAAGCAAAAAGCACTGCGGCCCGGGAGGGTCAATACTGTTTGAAAGCGCTTGTTGATCGGCAAAAAGCAATTTCCTGACCCTTAAGTCAGAAATTCATTGACCGAAAAGTCAGACATGACTAAATTCGGCCCCAGTCGGTTAACAACAATAATGAGTCTGCGAGGCCTTCCGTGATCCAGTTTTTACTCAACCAGGAACTCCGTAGCGAGCACAGCCTGGACCCGAATCTGACGGTGCTCAATTATCTGCGCGAGCATCTGGGCAAGCCCGGCACCAAGGAAGGCTGCGCCAGTGGCGACTGTGGCGCCTGCACTGTGGTGGTCGGCGAATTGCAGACCGACGACACGGGCGCGGAGCACATCCGTTATCGCAGCCTCAACTCGTGCCTGACCTTCGTCTCATCCTTGCACGGCAAACAGCTGATCAGCGTCGAAGACCTCAAGCACCAGGGCCAGTTGCACAGCGTGCAGAAGGCCATGGTCGAGTGCCACGGCTCGCAATGCGGCTTCTGCACGCCGGGCTTCGTCATGTCGCTGTTCGCCCTGCAGAAGAACTCCGAGCAACCCGACTCGCACAAGGCCCATGAAGCCCTGGCCGGCAACCTGTGCCGCTGCACCGGCTACCGCCCGATCCTCGCCGCCGCCGAGCAGGCCTGTTGCGGCAAACAGCCGGACCAGTTCGACGCCCGCGAAGCCGAGACCATTGCGCGCCTGAAAGCCATCGCCCCCAGCGACACCGGCGAGCTGAACAGTGGCGACAAACGTTGCCTGGTACCGCTGACCGTATCCGACCTGGCCGACCTGTATGACGCCTACCCGCAAGCCCGGCTGCTGGCCGGCGGCACCGACCTGGCGCTGGAAGTCACCCAGTTCCACCGCCCGCTGCCGGTGATGATCTACGTCGGCAACGTCGCCGAAATGAAACGCATCGAACGCTTCGACGATCGCCTGGAAATCGGCGCCGCCACCGCCCTCTCCGATTGCTACGACGCCCTCAAGGCCGAATACCCGGACTTCGGCGAACTGCTGCAACGCTTCGCCTCGTTGCAGATCCGCAACCAGGGCACCCTGGGCGGCAACATTGGCAACGCCTCGCCCATCGGCGACTCGCCACCCTTGCTGATCGCCCTGGGCGCGCAGATCGTCCTGTGCAAGGGCAACACCCGTCGCACCCTGGCCCTGGAAGACTATTTCATCGACTACCGTGTCACCGCGCGCCAGGAAAGCGAGTTCATCGAAAAGATCATCGTGCCGCGGGCCAGCGCCCAGCAGCTGTTCCGCGCCTACAAGGTGTCCAAGCGTCTGGACGATGACATTTCCGCGGTCTGCGCAGCCTTCAACCTGCGCATCGAGAACGGCGTGATCGCCGACGCTCGCGTGGCCTTCGGCGGCATGGCCGCCACCCCGAAACGCGCCAAGCACTGCGAGGCCGCGCTGCTCGGCGCGCCCTGGAGCGAGGCCACCGTCGAGCGTGCGTGCGCCGCCCTGGGCGAGGACTTCACCCCGCTTTCGGACTTCCGCGCCAGCAAGGAATACCGCCTGCTCAGCGCCCAGAACCTGCTGCGCAAATACTTTATCGAACTGCAAACACCGCACATCGAGACCCGGGTGACCGCTTATGTCTAATCATCACAAAGTCGAGAAGACTCAAGCCGAACTGAGCGCCCTGTTTCAACAGGACCTGACCACCGGCGTCGGACGCAGCGTCAAGCACGACAGCGCCGTCAAGCACGTGTCCGGCGAAGCGGTGTACATCGATGACCGGCTGGAATTCCCCAACCAGCTGCATGTCTATGCGCGCCTCTCCGACCGTGCCCACGCGAAGATCCTCAGCATCGACACCGCGCCTTGCTACGCCTTCGACGGCGTACGCATCGTCATCACCCACAAAGACATTCCGGGGCTGAAAGACATCGGTCCGCTGCTGCCCGGCGACCCGCTGCTGGCCATCGACGATGTGCAGTTCGTCGGTCAGCCGGTGCTGGCCGTGGCCGCCCGCGACCTGGAAACCGCGCGCAAGGCGGCCATGGCCGCGATCATCGAATACGAGGACCTGGAGCCGGTGCTGGACGTGGTCGAAGCCCTGCGCAAACGCCACTTCGTCCTCGACAGCCACACCCACCAGCGCGGCGACTCGGCCAAGGCCCTGGCCAGCGCCGAGCATCGTATCCAGGGCACCCTGCACATCGGCGGCCAGGAACACTTCTATCTGGAGACCCAGATTTCCTCGGTGATGCCCACCGAAGACGGCGGCATGATCGTCTACTGCTCGACCCAGAACCCCACCGAAGTGCAGAAGCTGGTGGCCGAGGTGCTGGACGTGTCGATGAACAAGATCGTGGTCGACATGCGCCGCATGGGCGGTGGTTTCGGCGGCAAGGAAACCCAGGCCGCCAGCCCGGCGTGCCTGTGCGCGGTGATCGCGCACCTCACCGGCCAGCCGACCAAGATGCGCCTGCCGCGGGTCGAAGACATGCTGATGACCGGCAAGCGCCACCCCTTCTATATCGAGTACGACGTCGGCTTCGACAGCACCGGGCGCCTGCATGGCATCCAGCTGGAGCTGGCCGGCAACTGCGGTTGCTCGCCGGACCTGTCGGCCTCGATCGTCGACCGGGCGATGTTCCACGCCGACAACTCGTACTACCTCGGCGACGCCACCATCAACGGCCATCGCTGCAAGACCAACACCGCATCGAACACCGCCTACCGCGGCTTCGGCGGCCCGCAAGGCATGGTCGCCATCGAGGAAGTGATGGATGCCATCGCCCGCCATCTGGCGCTCGACCCGCTGGCCGTGCGCAAGGCCAACTACTACGGCAAGACCGAACGCAACGTCACCCACTACTACCAGACCGTCGAGCACAACATGCTCGAAGAAATGACCGCCGAGCTGGAAGCCAGCAGCCAGTACGCCGAGCGCCGCGAAGCGATCCGCCGCTATAACGCAGACAGCCCGATCCTGAAAAAGGGCCTGGCGCTGACTCCGGTGAAATTCGGCATTTCCTTCACCGCCAGCTTCCTCAACCAGGCCGGCGCGCTGGTGCATGTCTACACCGACGGCAGCATCCACCTCAACCACGGCGGCACGGAAATGGGCCAGGGCCTGAACACCAAGGTGGCGCAGGTGGTGGCCGAGGTGTTCCAGGTGGAAATCGACCGGGTGCAGATCACCGCGACCAACACCGACAAGGTGCCCAACACCTCGCCAACCGCCGCCTCTAGCGGCGCCGACCTGAACGGTAAGGCCGCGCAGAATGCCGCCGAGACCATCAAGAAACGCCTGGTGGAATTCGCCGCCCGGCAGTACAAGGTCAGCGAGGAAGATGTGGAATTCCACAACGGCCATGTGCGGGTCCGCGACCAGATCCTGAGTTTCGAGGCACTGATCCAGCAGGCCTATTTCGCCCAGGTCTCGCTGTCCAGCACCGGCTTCTACAAGACCCCGAAAATCTACTACGACCGCGCCCAGGCCCGTGGCCGACCGTTCTACTACTACGCCTACGGCGCCGCCTGCGCCGAGGTGATAGTCGACACCCTGACCGGCGAGTACAAGATGCTGCGCACCGACATCCTGCATGACGTCGGCGCCTCGCTGAACCCGGCCATCGACATCGGCCAGGTGGAAGGCGGCTTTATCCAGGGCATGGGCTGGCTGACCATGGAAGAGCTGGTGTGGAACGCCAAGGGCAAGCTGATGACCAACGGCCCGGCCAGCTACAAGATTCCCGCGGTGGCCGACATGCCGCTGGACCTGCGGGTCAAACTGGTGGAAAACCGCAAGAACCCGGAAGACACGGTGTTCCATTCCAAGGCCGTGGGCGAGCCGCCGTTCATGCTCGGCATCGCCGTCTGGTGCGCGCTCAAGGACGCCGTGGCCAGCCTTGGCGATTACCGGCACCAGCCAAGGATCGACGCGCCGGCCACGCCGGAGCGGGTGTTGTGGGGCTGCGAGCAGATGCGTCAGCTGAAGGTGACCAAGGCCGTCGAGGCCGAGTCTGAACTGGCGCCGCTCTAGAACCGAGGTGCGCCCATCGCGGGCAAGCCTCGCTCCTACAGACCCGTGCAGATCTGTAGGAGCGAGGCTTGCCCGCGATGACGGCCGAACAGACAACAGCGATGTTGAGGTGAAACATGTACAACTGGATCAGCGCCCTCGCCGACCTGCAAACCCGTGGTGAACCCTGCGTACTGGTGACCATCATCGAAGAGCTGGGTTCGACGCCACGCAATGCCGGCTCGAAGATGGTCATCAGCGCCACCCAGAGTTTTGACACCATCGGCGGCGGCCACCTGGAATACAAGGCCATGCAGATCGCCCGCGAGATGCTCGCCAGCGGCAAGCAGGACACCCATCTGGAGCGCTTCAGCCTGGGCGCCAGCCTCGGCCAGTGCTGCGGCGGTGTGACGGTGTTGCTGTTCGAGCCCATGGGCCAGGTCCAGGCGCAGATCGCCGTCTTCGGCGCCGGCCATGTCGGCCGCGCCCTGGTGCCGCTGCTGGCCAGCCTGCCGTGCAAGGTGCGCTGGATCGACTCGCGGGAACAGGAATTCCCCGAACAGATCCCCCAGGGCGTGCGCAAGATCGTCAGCGAAGAGCCCGTCGATGAAATCGACGACCTGCCCGCCGGCAGCTACTGCATCGTCATGACCCATAATCATCAGCTCGATCTGGAGCTCACCGCCGCGATCCTCAAGCGCAACGACTTCGCCTACTTCGGCCTGATCGGCTCGAAGACCAAGCGAGTGAAGTTCGAACACCGCCTGCGCGAGCGCGGCTTCGACAACAGCCTGCTGCAACGCATGCGTTGCCCGATGGGGCTGGGCGAAGTCAAAGGCAAGCTGCCTGTGGAAATCGCCATCTCCATCGCCGGCGAAATCATCGCCACCTATAACGCCAATTTCGGCCAGCACAGCGTCCGCGCCGAACCCATTGCCAAGCTGCTGCCGGCCTCGCGCCGCAGCCATGCCGCCCATTAAAAAGCCACGAACCGAGACTGCCTCATGCCTCTGACTCGCAAAGCCTACCGTGCCGCCATCCTGCACAGCATCGCCGACCCCGCCGAGGTCGGCATCGAAGCCTCCTACGAGTATTTCGAGGATGGCCTGCTGGTGGTCGACAACGGCCAGATCAGCGCCCTCGGCCACGCCAGCGAATTGCTCGCCAGCCTGCACGCCGATACCGAGATCACTCACTACCAGGATGCGCTGATCACCCCAGGCTTTATCGACACCCATATCCACCTGCCGCAGACCGGCATGGTCGGCGCCTACGGCGAGCAGTTGCTGGACTGGCTCAATACCTACACCTTCCCTTGCGAAAGCCAGTTCGCCGACCAGGCCCATGCCGAGGAAGTGGCGGAGATTTTCATCAAGGAGCTGCTGCGCAACGGCACCACCACCGCCCTGGTCTTCGGCAGCGTGCATCCGCAATCGGTTCACGCCTTTTTCGAAGCGGCCGAGAAACTCGACCTGCGGATGATCGCCGGCAAGGTGATGATGGACCGCAACGCTCCCGACTACCTGACCGACACCGCCGAATCCAGCTACCTGGAAAGCAAGGCGCTGATCGAGCGCTGGCACGGCAAGGGTCGCCTGCACTACGCGGTGACGCCGCGTTTCGCCCCGACCAGTACCCCGGAACAACTGACCCTCGCCGGGCAGTTGCTCGGTGAATACCCCGACCTGTACATGCAGACCCACATCAGCGAGAACCTGCAGGAAGTCGAATGGGTCAAGGAGCTGTTCCCGGAGCGCAAGGGCTACCTGGATGTGTACGACCACTATCAGTTGCTGGGCGAACGCTCGGTATTCGCCCACGGCGTGCACCTGTGCGACGACGAATGCGCGCGCCTGGCGCAGACCGGTTCGGCCGTGGCCTTCTGCCCGACCTCGAATCTGTTCCTCGGCAGCGGCCTGTTCAACCTGCCGATGGCCGAGAAGCACAAGCTGAATGTCGGCCTGGGCACCGACGTCGGCGGCGGCACCAGCTTCTCGCTGCTGCAGACCCTGAACGAAGCCTACAAGGTCATGCAGCTGCAGGGCGCGCGCCTGAGTCCGTTCAAGTCGCTGTACCTGGCCACCCTCGGCGGCGCCCGCGCACTGCGCCTGGAAGAGCGGATCGGCACCCTGCAACCGGGCACCGACGCCGACTTCCTGGTGCTCGACTACAACGCCACGCCGCTGCTGAGCTATCGCCTGAAACAGTCCAAGAGCATCGCCGAAACGCTGTTCGTCCTGATGACCCTGGGCGACGACCGCACCGTGGCGCAGACCTATGCCGCGGGCAATCTGGTGCACCAGCGCTAAGTTTTTCCAGGCATAAAAAATCCCCCGCGATCCTTGGATTCCGGGGGATTTTTTGTGCCTTTCAGGCCGTCATCGCGGGCCCGCTGCGATGTCTCAGAGTTTGGCGGGAGAACGGCCCGGCTTCTTGGTTTGCAGCAGGTGCGAGAACACCGCGTGCAGGTCGTCCGAGGCGCTTTCTTCGTCGAGGTTGAGCTTGCTGTCGATGTGATCCATGTGATGCATCATCAGGGTCACCGCCAGCTCCGCGTCGCGGGCCTCGATGGCGTCGATCAACTGGGTGTGCTCATCGTAGGAACAGTGCGAGCGGTTGCCGCTTTCGTACTGGGCGATGATCAGCGACGTCTGCGACACCAGGCTGCGCTGGAAGCTGATCAGCGGGGCATTCTTCGCCGCTTCGGCAAGCTTCAGGTGGAACTCGCCCGACAAGCGGATACCGGCGCCGCGATCGCCACGGGAGAAGCTGTCGCGCTCGTCATTGACCATCTGCCGCAGCTCGGCAAGCTGCTCGGCCGTGGCGTGCTGCACCGCCAGCTCGGTGATCGCCCGCTCCACCAGCCGCCGCGCCATGAACACCTGGCGGGCTTCCTCGACACTCGGGCTGGCCACTACCGCGCCACGGTTGGGCCGCAGCAGCACCACGCCTTCATGGGCCAGGCGCGACAGCGCACGACGAATGATGGTACGGCTGACCCCGAAAATTTCCCCCAGCGCCTCTTCGCTCAACTTGGTGCCGGGCGCCAGGCGCTGTTCGAGGATGGCCTCGAAGATATGCGCATAGACAATATCGTCCTGGGTCCCGCTGCGACCGGCCTTGCCTGCTCGCGGTTGTTTCTTGAGGGGTTGCAACTGTTCGTTCATGGGCACTCGAGTCGGGAGAACTGCGGCGAATTGACCGTGACTGTAATACGGCACAGTGGGTCGCTGACAAGTATCGCGTAAAAACAATGGCACATTGTACACAACCCATAGGGTTTATTCGCAATAACTGTATGGTCCACAGGCTGTCGCAACGACTGTACGGCCATTTGCCGCCCTGGCTGTATTGCAATGAATAGTTACTTTTACGTTTAGGCTTGGCCCCTGCTTTCGCCACCCAACGCCCCTGCGCCGGGCTTTCGGCTGGCAGATATCTTCATCAGAACAAGGAACAGTGCTCCATGTCCGACGCCTCCCTCGCGCCGTTACGTCCCCTGGCCGATACTTCGCCCTCGGCCATAGTCGCCGGCTTCATCGCCATGATGACCGGCTACACCAGCTCCCTGGTGCTGATGTTCCAGGCCGGACAAGCCGCGGGGCTGACCAGTGGACAGATTTCCTCCTGGATCTGGGCCATCTCCATCGGCATGGCAGTGTGCAGCATCGGCCTGTCCCTGCGTTACCGCACCCCGATTACCGTCGCCTGGTCGACCCCCGGCGCCGCGCTGCTGATCACCAGCCTGTCCGGGGTGAGCTACGGCGAAGCCATCGGCGCCTATATCACCTGCGCGGTGCTGGTGACCATCTGTGGCCTGACCGGCAGCTTCGAACGCCTGGTCAAACGCATCCCTGCCTCGCTCGCCGCGGCACTGCTGGCGGGCATCCTGTTCAAGATCGGCAGCGAGATCTTCGTCGCGGCGCAGCACCGCACCGGCCTGGTGCTGGGCATGTTCTTCAGCTATTTACTGGTCAAGCGCCTGTCGCCACGCTACGCGGTGCTCGCCGCGCTGCTGATCGGCACCGCGCTGGCCGGAGCGATGGGCCTGCTGGACTTCAGCGAGTTCCACCTGGAAGTCGCCACGCCAGTGTGGACCACCCCGCACTTCTCCCTGGCGGCGACCATCAGCATCGGCATCCCGCTGTTCGTGGTGGCCATGACCTCGCAGAACATGCCCGGGGTCGCGGTGCTGCGCGCCGACGGCTACAACGTGCCGGCCTCGCCGCTGGTCACCACCACCGGTATCGCCTCCCTGCTGCTGGCGCCGTTCGGCTCCCACGGCATCAACCTGGCGGCCATCAGCGCGGCGATCTGCACCGGCCCCCATGCCCACGAGGACCGCAACAAACGCTACACCGCGGCGGTCTGGTGCGGGATTTTCTACGGCATCGCCGGGATCTTCGGCGCCACCCTGGCGGCCTTGTTCGCGGCACTGCCCAAGGAGCTGGTGCTGTCGATCGCCGCCCTGGCGCTGTTCGGCTCAATCATCAACGGCCTGAGCATCGCCATGAGCCAGGTGAAGGAACGCGAGGCGGCACTGATCACCTTTATGGTGACCGCCTCGGGCCTGACCCTGTTTTCCGTCGGCTCGGCATTCTGGGGAATAGTGGCCGGCGTGCTGACCCTGATGATCCTGAACTGGAACAACGAATAAGCCTGTAGCCGCCCACGCGAAATCCCGGGAAACAGGCCCGAGGCATATAAAGGTTCTGTGGGGAATAAACAGATAAAGGCTGTACAGCGACAGCCGTGAGTCGGCGGCCCGGACGGGCCACCGACTCAGCACATCAGGCTACCGGATTGATCGAGTTTTCCGGGTACCAGACGTCCAGCAGCGGGCTGACTTCTACGCTGGTCAGCTCGGTGCGGGCCTTGAGCCAGGCTTCGACCTTGGCACGTTGCTCTTCGCTGACCGAACCGCGTTTGCTCAGGCAAACCAGGCCGAAGTCATCGCCACCAACATAGCCGAGGCCGTTGGCTTCCATCGCTTCTTTCAGGAACGCGTCGAGGAAAGCGTCAATAGCCTCTTCGGCCAGATCTTCTTTGAAATCCAGGTTCAGCTCAAAACCCAGCTCCTGAAATTCATCTACGCACAGTTTTTTGCGCAGACGGCGGGAACGGTTAGTGGCCATGGAACAATCCTCATAAGTAATATCGGGCGGCACTTTACCAGTTTAAGCAACCGATTGCCTGACTCTATGAGGGCCTCAGCCTGCCATTGGGAAAAAAATAGCGGATTAGCTCGCCGCGGCACGGCACAAGCCGCTATACCTTGGGGCATAATGCCGACACTTTCGTGACCACTGAGGGAATTTATCGTCATGCCCTCGTCTTTTCTCCCCTCGGCTGTAGGGTTTTACTTCACATGATCAAATCTTTGCGTCCACTTTTTCTTGCCGGTCTTCTTCTGCCCCTGGCCATTTCCGTTTCCGCCGCCCCCGTCAACACCACCCTTTCGCCCAAGGTTCAACAGGCCCTCAAGGCCAGCAAACTGCAAGACAACGCCCTGTCGCTGGTGATGATTCCGCTCAACGGCCCGGGCACGGCCACCGTTTACAACGCCGACGTGTCGGTCAACCCGGCCTCCACCATGAAACTGGTCACCACCTACGCCGCCCTGGAAATGCTCGGCCCGACCCACCAGTGGAAAACCGAGTTCTACACCGACGGCACCCTGAGCGGCGGCATCCTCAACGGCAACCTGTACCTCAAGGGCGGCGGCGACCCCAAGCTGAACATGGAAAAACTCTGGTTGCTGATGCGCGACCTGCGGGCCAACGGCGTGCAGCAAGTGACCGGCGACCTGGTGCTGGACCGCAACTTCTTCGTGCAACCGCAACTGCCGCAGTTCAACGACGACGGCAATGACGAGAACAAGCCGTTCCTGGTCAAGCCCGACTCGCTGCTAGTCAACCTCAAGGCCCTGCGCTTCGTGGCGCGCAATGACTCGGGCAAGGTGCTGATTTCCGTCGAGCCGCCGATTGCCAGCATTCGCATCGACAATCAGGTCAAGGCCATCGGCGGCAAACAGTGCACCGGCAACGTTCGCTACAACCCGGTGCCACAGCCGGACGGCGGCGTGACCGTAACCGTCAACGGCCAGTTGGGCGACGGCTGCAGCTCGCAGACCTACCTGTCGCTGCTAGACCACGCGACCTACACCGCCGGCGCCGTACGCGCCATCTGGAAGGAACTGGGCGGCAGCATCCAGGGCAAGGACCGCCTGGCCGCCGTTCCATCCAGCGCCAAGGTGCTGGCCCGGGCCTTCTCGCCGGACCTGGCGGAGATCATCCGCGACATCAACAAATACAGTAACAACACCATGGCCCAGCAGTTGTTCCTCAGCCTCGGCGCGCAATACCGCACCGAAGCCGATGGCGACGATGCCAAGGCAGCGCAACGGGTGGTGCGTCAGTGGCTGGCCAAGAAAGGCATCACCGCGCCGCATCTGGTGATGGAGAACGGTTCGGGCCTGTCCCGCGCCGAACGGGTCAGCGCCCGGGAAATGGCCTCCATGCTGCAAGCGGCCTGGAGAAGCCCGTACTCGGCGGAGTTCATCAGCTCGATGCCGATCGCCGGCATGGACGGCACCATGCGCAAGCGCCTGAAGCGCACCGCGATGTCCGGTGAAGCCCACGTGAAGACCGGGACCCTGAACACCGTGCGCGCCATCGCCGGCTACAGCCGCGACAGCAACGGCAACACCTGGGCCGTGGTGGCGATCCTCAACGATCCGAAGCCCTGGGGCGCGTCCTCGGTGCTCGATCAGGTGCTGCTGGATCTGTATCGCCAGCCGAAACTGGCAGACACCGCCTCGACCCTGTAAGCCGTCACTCGCAGATGGCGCGGCAACCCCGCGCCTCTGCCCTCTCCCGCCTCAAGCCATTTCGGCCTCGACCCGGTCGCGCCCTGCCTGCTTGGCCGCATAGACCCCGGAATCCGCCCGCAGCAACAGCCCGTCGGCCCCTTCGTGCTCCCGCCAGCTGGCGATGCCGAAACTGGCCGTGACAACGCCCACGCCATCGATCGGCGAGCTGCGCAGCCCGCGCCACAGCTCCTCGGCCAGGACATAGGCCTGCCGGCCATCGGTGTCCGGGCACAGCACCATGAACTCTTCGCCGCCCAGCCGGCAAAACACATCCGTGCGCCGCAGACGAAGACTGATGCGCTCACAGACACCGCGCAGCACCATGTCGCCAATGGCATGCCCATGCTGGTCGTTGATCCGCTTGAAGTGGTCGATATCCAGCATGATCACCGCCAGATTGCCCACCCCGCGCTCGACCCGCGCCATTTCGGTCTGCAGGCGCTCCTGGAAATAGCGGCGGTTGTGAATGCCGGTCAGCGAGTCGGTGACCGACAGGGCCCGCAACTCTTCCTCGACCCGCTTGAGGTCGGAGATGTCCGACAGATAGCCATGCCACAGCACCCCGCCCCCTGCCAGCCTTTCCGGGGTTGCCTCGCCGCGCACCCAGCGCAGGCCGCGTTGCGGTAGCTGCACCCGGTATTCCTCGCGCCAGGGGCTGAGTCTCTTCGCCGATGTCCAGATCGAGGTACGCACCCTGGCCACATCGCCGGGGTGAATACGCTCGAACACCGGCTCGGCATCCAACTGCAGCTGTTGCGGCTCGATCTCGTAAATGTCGCGGATGCCGTCACTGACGTAAGGGAAACTGGCATGACCTTGGACATCCACCTGGAACTGGTAGATACCGCCAGGCACATGGGCACTGAGTTTTTTCAGCAGGCGATCGCGGGCCGCCAGCGCCTCATGGACCCGCTTGCGTTCGGTGATATCGATGCAGACGGCCAGGTGCCCGACCCATAGCCCGTGATCGTCCAGTACCGGAGTGGCCAGCATGTTCACCACCAGATGGCTGCCATCCTGGCGCACCAGGGTCCACTCGCGGGTTTCATCGCCACTTTCTTCGGAACCGTCCACCAGCATCGCCTGGCACATCGGAATCTGCCGGCCGTAACGCTGGCTGAGCGCCTGCGCACGCACATTCAGCTCCGCGGGCAGATGCAGGCTTTCCAGGGTCAGATGGCCCACCACCTCGGCGCCCTTATAGCCGAGCATGCGTTCGGCCCCGGCATTGAAGGTGCTGATCACGCCGCGCAGGTCCGTGGCGATGATCGCCACCTGGGTCGCCGCATTGAGCACGCTGCGCAGTTGCCCATGGGTGCCGCGCAACTCCTGCTCCCTGACCCGCAGCTCCTCGGTGCGCTGTTCCACCAGCCGCAGCGCGCGCTGCCGCTGGCTGACCAGGACATACAGCAAGGCACTGAGCAGCAGGCTCAGCAGAGTGCCGAGGATCACCTGGCTGGACACCGAAGAATGGTTGGCCTGGAGAAACAACGCGCTGGGGCGGATGTTCACCCGGTAATCATGGTCAGCCAGGCTCAACACCCGGCTCACCGCCAGCGGGCTGTCCCCCGGGCCGTTGCTCGACTCATAGAGCTTGCCGTACGACTCGGCGGTCGACAGGTCGATGATCTGCACGAACAGGTTGTCCTGACTCTGCTCGGGCAGGCCATCGACCACCAGTTGGCGCATGCTGATCACCGCGATCACATAACCGTAAGGCTCGGGTGTCGACATGGCCACATCGGCGCGCAGGCTGACGGGGCTCGCGAGGATGATGCCGCGCGCGTAGGAAGGCTCGACCCCCACCAAGCGCACCGGCTGCGAAACCGCCACGCCGCCGCGCAACCGCGCCCGCTCGAGGGTGTCGCGACGCATCGGCTGGGCCAGCAGGTCGAACCCCAGGGGCGAGCCCAGCGGGCTTTGGGTCTGGCTGTAGAGCACCGGGATGTACTCATCGCGCTCGACAGCCCGCTGCAGCTTGCCCTCGGCATTCAGGTCGGCAATGAAATAATCCGGTGCCCCCTGTTCCTGCGCCAGGCGCTCGAACGATGCACGCTCGGTACCGCTGACGCGCGGCGCCCAGGCGTAGGCCTGGGTGCGATGCAAGAGAGGTTTGGTGTAGCCGTCGAAGTCCTGGCGCGAGACCTCGCCGGAATTGATGAAGAAGCGCTTGAGACCATCCAGGCGCTGCTCCTGATCTTCGAAGCGCTCTTCGATGCGGCTATAACGCTCGCTGGCCAGCAGCTGGAAGCGTTGGCGCAACTGCTGCTGATACAGATTGAGGGTCGACCAGGCCAACAGCCCGGTCAATACACAGCCAAACAGCAATACCAGTAACGCGACCAGCCAGGCCGACACGTCTTCGCTGATGAAGCCCAAGATTTTCGGGCGTACCGAGTGCAACGACATAAGCAGAACTCATAACGCCAGCGAACGTAAGCGTCACATGGGCTTGCATTGAGTTATAGCTATTAGCCACTAATTTGGCTAGAGCAAAGAGCCTTGAAAATCAAGGCTCTGTGGATCCAATCGACCTTCAGCGGGCGGTGATTTTCCAGGCCCGGTGGATCTTGCCGTTACGGGCAAAATCCGGGTCGATGGTCTTGGCGGTAATCTCCTCGACGGTGTAACGCGCCGCCAGGTTTTCCTCGAGCTGGAACTTGCGGAAGTTGTTGGAGAAATACAGCACGCCACCGCTGGCCAACCGGGCCATGGCCAGGTCGAGCAGTTGCACGTGATCGCGCTGCACGTCGAACACCCCTTCCATGCGCTTGGAGTTGGAGAAGGTCGGCGGGTCGATGAAAATCAGGTCGAACTCATCGCGGCTGGTCTCCAGCCAGGCCATGACATCGCCCTGCTCCAGACGGTTCTTGTCGGAGAAACCGTTGAGCGACAGGTTGCGCCGCGCCCAGTCCAGGTAGGTTTTCGACAGGTCGACGCTGGTGGTGCTGCGCGCGCCGCCTTTGGCCGCGTGCACACTGGCGGTGGCGGTGTAGCAGAACAGGTTGAGGAAACGCTTGCCGGCGGCTTCTTTCTGAATCCGCAGGCGCATCGGCCGATGGTCGAGGAACAGCCCGGTATCGAGATAGTCGGTGAGGTTGACCAGCAGCTTCACGCCGCCTTCGCTGACCTCGGTGAACTTGCCCTGGGCGCTCTGGCGTTCGTACTGCTTGGTGCCGCTCTGGCGCTCGCGACGCTTGATCACCACCCGGCTCTTGTCGACGTTCAACGCCTGCGGAATGGCCGCCAGGGCATCGAACAGACGGGCCTGGGCCTTTTCCGGGTCGATGGATTTCGGCGCGGCGTATTCCTGCACGTGCACCCAGTCGTGGTACAGGTCGATGGCCAGGGAGTATTCCGGCATGTCGGCATCGTAGACGCGATAGCACTCGACACCTTCGCGCTTGGCCCACTTGCCCAGCAACTTGAGGTTCTTCTGCAGCCGGTTGGCGAACATCTGCCCGCCTTCGCTCAGGCGCGCCTGCTCGACTACGGGAGCTGGGGCCGGCGCCGGTTTGATCGGGTTGCCGTTCTTGTTGTACTGGCGCTCCTGCGGAACCAGCGGCGCCTTGTCGGCCTCGGCCTGTTCACGCTCGATCTGCCGTTGTTCCGGGGTACGGCGCTCGCCGGTGACGAACTGATCCGGTTGCACCTTGATCAGCAGCAGCTTGCACGGCAAGGCGCCGTTCCAGAACGAATACTGCTTGTGGCTGCGGATACCCATGCGCTTGCCCAGGTCCGGCGCGCCGGTGAACACCGCCGCCTCCCAGCCCAGGCAGGCCTGACGCAGGCGCTCGCCGAGGTTCTGGTAGAGATACAGCAGGCTGGCTTCGTCACCCAGGCGCTCGCCGTAGGGTGGGTTGCTGATCACCAGGCCTTTCTGGTTCTGGTCCGGGCGCGGCTCGAAGGTCGCCACTTCGCCCTGGTAGATCTTGATCCACTCACTGAGGCCGGCGCGTTCAACGTTGTTGCGCCCTGGCTGGATCAGCCGCGGGTCGGCTTCATAACCGCGAATCCACAGCGGCGGCTTGGCCAGGCCGGCCTGGGCCCGTGCCAGGGCTTCTTCGTGCAGCTTGCGCCACAGGGCCGGGACGTGACCGAGCCAGGCGGTGAAGCCCCATTGCTCGCGCTTGAGGTTGGGGGCGATGTCGGCGGCGATCATCGCCGCCTCGACCAGGAAGGTCCCCACGCCGCACATCGGGTCGGCCAGGGCGCCGCCATTGGCCGCGATGCGTGGCCAGCCGGAACGGATCAGGATCGCCGCCGCGAGGTTTTCCTTCAGCGGCGCCGCGCCCTGCTGCAGGCGATAGCCGCGCTGGTGCAGGCTGTGGCCGGACAGGTCGAGGGAGAGGATGGCTTCGCCGCGGTCCAGGCGCAGGTGAATGCGCAGGTCCGGGTTGAGCTTGTCGATGGACGGGCGCTCGCCGGTCGGCGTGCGCAGCCGGTCGACGATGGCATCCTTGACCTTCAAGGCGCCGAAGTGGGTGTTGTCGATGCCCGAGCCATGGCCGCTGAACTCCACCGCCAGGGTGCCGTCCGCCAGCATGTGGTCCTGCCAGTCGACGTCATGCACGCCGTGATAGAGGTCTTCGGCGTCCTTCATCGGGAAGCGTTTGAGCACCAGCAGTACCCGGTTGGCCAGACGCGACCAGAGGCACAGACGGTAGGCGGTCTCCATGTCGGCCATGCCGCGCACGGCCGAGGTATGTTCGCGCGCGTCTTCAAGGCCAAGCCCGGCGGCTTCCTCGATGAGCAGGCCTTCAAGGCCTTTGGGACAGGTGAGGAAGAGTTCGTAGCGATCCGACATGGGAGTTCAGGGCCTTTAGCAATAAGTGAACGGACAACGCATCGTCCGCCCGGTTTTCAATCAAGCGCTTTTCTTGAAGAGCGCTCGCGTGGCACGAATCTGTGCCGTCCCGCCCCTGCTGTTCAGCTCGCCGCTAGCGGTGACCACTGGGGTCAAAAGAGCTTAGATGCCGGGGCAGATAATAAAGTCAGCGAAACAAAAGGTCATAACTCGACCTTTCATCGAATAATACCTGAGTGCAACGGGATGGAATTCTCACTAAAGCATTAAGCCCATCATCCAGTAAGAGGCTGATCAGAGCGAGGTTTGCCTGATTGACCCGATAAAAAACAGGCCGTTCTTATGGCCTCAACATCATTATCGTTACGTCCTTATGACAAAACGATCATTCCCACGCTGTGGCGCATTGGTTAGAAATCAACTCAGGTTGGCGCCGCAATGACGCCAACGCCACGCTCGCGACGCCGGCAGCGAGCACCAACGGCAGAAGCATTCTGCCCGACCTCAAACGAGGTCGACGGGACATAAGACAGTCAACAAGTGAGGGAAACACCCTATGAGAAGACTTAAGCGTGATCCGTTGGAAAGAGCATTTTTGCGCGGATATCAGTATGGCGTTCATGGCAAGTCCCGTGAGCTTTGCCCATTTACTCTACCGTCAGTACGCCAAGCCTGGATCAATGGCTGGCGCGAAGGACGCGGCGACAACTGGGACGGTATGACCGGCACTGCGGGAATCCACAGACTCAACGAACTTCACGCCGTCGGCTAAAACAGGGCACACATTCCGACACCAAAATCTGAATATGTAACGACTTAACCACGCACGTCCCATCCGGACGGCGGGCTGCGGCCCAGGGGCTCCTTTCAGGAGCCCTTTTTATTGGCCGCGCAAAAAACTCAGCGCAACGCCGCGATCGCGTCCACCGACTCGCGAATCAGCGCCGGGCCCTTGTAGATGAAGCCCGAATACAACTGCACCAGGCTGGCGCCGGCGGTGATCTTTTCCGCCGCATGCTTGCCTTCGGTGATACCGCCCACCGCAATGATCGGCAAACGCCCAGCCAACTCGCCCGCCAGCACCTTCACGGTGTGGGTGCTCTTGTCGCGTACCGGTGCGCCGGACAGGCCGCCCGCCTCGTCGCCATGCTCCATGCCTTCGACGCCGACACGGCTCAGGGTGGTGTTGGTGGCGATAACCGCGTCCATCCCGGTCTCGATCAGCGCTTGCGCCACTTCGGCGGTTTCTTCGTCGGTCATGTCCGGGGCGATCTTGATCGCCAGTGGTACCCGCTTGCCATGCTGCACCGCCAGCTCCTGCTGACGCTGGCTGAGGGCGCCGAGCAGCTGCTTGAGCGACTCGCCGAACTGCAGGCTGCGCAGGCCTGGAGTGTTGGGCGAACTGACGTTGACCGTCACGTAGCTGGCATGGGCATACACCTTGTCCAGACAGATCAGGTAGTCATCCACCGCGCGCTCGACCGGGGTGTCGAAGTTCTTGCCGATATTGATCCCCAGCACGCCCTTGTACTTGGCGGCCGCCACCCGGGCCAGCAAGTGATCGACGCCCAGGTTGTTGAAGCCCATGCGGTTGATGATCGCTTCGGCTTCCGGCAGGCGGAAGATCCGTGGCTTGGGGTTGCCCGGCTGTGGGCGCGGGGTGATGGTGCCGATTTCGACGAAACCGAAACCCAGCTGGGCGAAACCGTCGATGGCCGCACCGTTCTTGTCCAGGCCGGCCGCGAGGCCGACCGGGTTCGGGAAGTCCAGGCCCATGACCTTCACCGGCATCTGCGCCGGCGCCTTGCACAGCAAGCCATTGAGGCCCAAACGCCCGCCCGCGCCGATCAGGTCCAGGGACAGATCATGGGAGGTTTCCGGGGAGAGTTTGAACAACAGCTGGCGGGCCAGGGTATACATGGGCGGACTTGACTCGGTGGCGGCGAAATGAGGCGGCGATTATAGCCGGGCCTGGGGCTCGCAGGCGAGGCACGCGGCGAAATCAGCAGTGAATGGCATATGCCTTGCACCACAACCTGCATCAGTACCCAGGCCAATGGCGGCGTGGGTCGAAAGACAAAGGCGTCGTTACCCCGCCGGCTCTGCCTGGCACGCGGGTGCGACGTTTTTTTATGGAAGCCTTGTATGGACGGTGCTACCCCATGAACGAACTCCCCGTCAGCCCACTGGCCTGGGTCAACGGCAGCGATGCCCCGGAAAAGACCGCGATCAACTTAGGCTTCATGGCCTTGAGCGACTGCGCCTCGGTGGTGGTCGCCGCCACCCAGGGCTTCGCCCAGCCTTACGGCCTGACCCTGAACCTCAAGCGCCAGGCGTCCTGGGCCAACCTGCGGGACAAGCTGGTGAGTGGCGAGCTGGATGCCGCCCACAGCCTGTACGGCCTGATCTACGCCGTGCACCTGGGCATCGGCGGGGTCAACGCCAGCGACATGGCGGTGCTGATGGGCCTGAACCAGAACGGCCAGAGCATCAACCTCTCGCGGGAACTGCAGGCCCTGAACGTGACCAGTCCTGAAGCGCTTCACCTGCACGTGCACCAAAGCCGGGCAAGGTTGACCTTCGCCCAGACCTTCCCCACCGGCACCCACGCCATGTGGCTGTATTACTGGCTGGCCGCCCAGGGCATCCACCCGTTGCGGGACGTCGACAGCGTGGTGGTGCCACCGCCGCAAATGGTCGCGCACCTGCAGGCCGGGCGCATCGACGGCTTTTGCGTGGGCGAGCCCTGGAGCGCCAGCGCGGTGAACCAGAACCTGGGCTTCACCCTGGCCACCAGCCAGGCGATCTGGCCCGACCACCCGGAAAAAGTCCTCGGCTGCACCCGCGCCTTCGTCGAGCAGTACCCGAACACCGCGCGGGCCCTGGTCATGGCGATCCTCGAGGCCAGCCGCTTCATCGAGCAGAGCCGCGAGAACCGCCAGAGCACCGCGCAACTGCTGAGCGCCAGCGACTACCTCGATGCGCCGCTGGACTGCATCGAGCCGCGCCTGCTCGGCGAGTATGCCGACGGCCTCGGCAGCCGCTGGCAGGACCCGCACGCGCTACGCTTTCATAATGAAGGCGCGGTCAACCTGCCGTATCTGTCCGACGGCATGTGGTTCATGACCCAGTTCCGCCGCTGGGGCTTGCTGCGCGAAGACCCGGACTACCTGGGCATCGCGCGCCAGGTACAGCAACTTGAGCTCTATCGTGAAGCCGCCACCGCCGTCGGTGTCGCGCCCTGGGGCCAGGACATGCGCAGCAGCCAGTTGATCGACGGCAAGCTGTGGGACGGTTCGGACCCGGCCGCCTATGCCCGCAGTTTCCCGCTGCACGCCATGAGCGACAGCTCCCCTCTTCTCGCCAGCCGCTGACAGGAGCCCGAGACCATGTTGCGTATCCTGCTGATCAACGACACCGCCAAGAAGGTCGGTCGGCTCAAGGCGGCCCTGATGGAAGCCGGTTTCGAGGTGATCGACGAGTCGGGCCTGACCATCGACCTGCCGACGCGCGTCGAAACGGTGCGTCCAGACGTGATCCTGATCGATACCGAGTCACCGAGCCGCGATGTGATGGAGCAAGTGGTATTGGTCAGCCGCGACCAGCCACGGCCAATCGTGATGTTCACCGACGAGCACGACCCCGACGTGATGCGCCACGCCATCAAGTCCGGGGTCAGTGCCTACATAGTCGAAGGCATCCAGGCCCAGCGCCTGCAGCCCATTCTCGATGTGGCCATGGCCCGCTTCGAGAGCGACCAGGCCCTGCGCGCGCAACTGCAGGCCCGCGACCAGCAGCTGGCCGAGCGCAAGCGCATCGAGCTGGCCAAGGGCCTGTTGATGAAGATGAAAGACTGCAACGAAGAACAGGCCTATACCCTGATGCGCCGCCAGGCCATGAGCCGGCAGCAGAAGCTGATCCAGGTGGCGGAACAGATCATCGCCATGAGCGAGTTGCTGGGCTGAATCCCACGGCTGCGGTGTGGCGGCTTATCGCGGGCAAGCCTCGCTCCTACGGAAGAAGATCGTGAGTTTCCGTAGGAGCGAGGCTTGCCCGCGATCAGGGACAGCAGGACTGCAACTTTTGGCACAGATCTGGCTATGTAATCGACACAGGTAACCAACGGCGGTTGCCCCACCTACGACAAAGACGTCGCACACCCTTCTCGCCCTAGCGAAACGGGTTGCGGCGTTTTTTCGTTTTGGCCCCACAGCCCGGGGCCGGTGGAGCGGCCGTAATGGCGCCCCACGCAAAAGCTCATGACTCCTTTCGAGATTCTTAACAGCTGAGGTGCGCGATGAATTCAAGCTTCTGGAAATCCGGCCACACCCCGACATTGTTCGCGGCCTTCCTCTACTTCGACCTGAGCTTCATGGTCTGGTACCTGCTCGGCCCGTTGGCCGTGCAGATCGCCGCCGACCTGCAACTGACCACCCAGCAGCGCGGGCTGATGGTGGCCACGCCTATCCTGGCCGGCGCGGTGCTGCGCTTCGCCATGGGCCTGCTGGCCGATCGCCTGTCCCCCAAGACCGCCGGGCTGATCGGCCAGGTGATTGTCATCGGCGCGCTGTTCTGCGCCTGGAAGCTGGGCATCCACAGCTATGAACAGGCCCTGCTGCTGGGGCTGTTCCTGGGCATGGCCGGCGCCTCGTTCGCCGTGGCCCTGCCGCTGGCCTCTCAATGGTATCCACCACAGCACCAGGGCAAGGCGATGGGCATCGCCGGGGCCGGCAACTCCGGCACGGTATTCGCGGCCCTGTTCGCCCCCTTGCTGGCCGGCGCCTTCGGCTGGAGCAACGTGTTCGGCTTCGCCCTGATCCCGTTGGTCCTGACCCTGGTGCTGTTCGCCTGGCTGGCCAAGAACGCCCCGGAACGGCCCAAGGCCAAATCCATGGCCGACTACTTCAAGGCCCTGGGCGACCGCGACAGCTGGTGGTTCATGTTCTTCTACAGCGTGACCTTCGGCGGCTTCATCGGCCTGGCCAGCGCCCTGCCCGGCTACTTCAACGACCAGTACGGCCTGAGCCCGGTCACCGCCGGCTACTACACCGCCGCCTGCGTGTTCGGTGGCAGCCTGATGCGGCCGCTGGGCGGAGCCCTGGCCGATCGTTTCGGCGGCATTCGCACCCTGCTGGTGATGTACAGCGTCGCGGCAGTCTGCATCGCCGCGGTCGGTTTCAACCTGCCGAGTTCCTACGCGGCCCTGGCCCTGTTCGTATGCACCATGCTCGGCCTGGGTGCCGGTAACGGCGCGGTGTTCCAGCTGGTGCCCCAACGTTTCCGCCGCGAGATCGGGGTGATGACCGGGCTAATCGGCATGGCTGGCGGCATCGGCGGTTTCGCCCTGGCCGCGGGCATGGGCGCGATCAAGCAGAGCACCGGCAGCTATCAACTGGCCCTGTGGCTGTTCGCCAGCCTGGGCGTGCTGGCCTGGTTCGGTCTGCACGGGGTGAAACGCCGCTGGCGGACCACCTGGGGCTCCGCCGCCGTCACCGCGGCGCGGGTCTGAGCCGTCCATGAGCCTGCGACTGAGCCACGCCCAGGCCAGCGCCATCGGGCCGCGCGCGGAAAACCAGGATGCCTTGCGCCTGGTCACCCCGGCGCCGACCCTGGCCGCCAGCAAGGGCCTGCTGTTCGCCATCGCCGACGGCGTCAGCCAATGCGCCGACGGCGGCCTGGCCGCGCGCTCGACCTTGCAGGCACTGGCGCTGGACTACTACGCCACCCCGGAAACCTGGGCCGTGGCCCAGGCCCTGGAACGCCTGCTGCTGGCACAGAATCGCTGGCTGCAGGCCAACGGCGGCGGTCAGCCGCTGCTGACCACCGTCAGCGCCCTGGTGCTGCGCGGCCGGCGCTTTACCCTGGCCCATGTCGGCGATTGCCGGGTCTATCGCTGGCACGCCGATCAGTTGCAACGGATCAGCGACGACCACGTCTGGGACCAGCCTGGCATGCAGCACGTGCTCAAGCGTGCCCTGGGCCTGGACCAGCACCTGGTGGTGGACTTCCTCGACGGTGAGCTGCGGGAAAACGAAAGTTTCCTGATGCTCAGCGACGGGGTCTGGGCCACCCTGGGCGACACCGCCATCGCCGCGATCCTGCGCGACCAGCCCGACCTCGACAGCGCGGTGCAGACCCTGGTCAGCGCCGCGCACCTGGCCGGCAGCCAGGACAATGCCAGCGCCCTGCTGGTGCGGGTCGAAGCCTTGGGCGAAAGCTCCATTGGCGACGCCCTGATTCATTTGCAGCAATGGCCTCTGCCGCCGGCCCTCAAGCCGGGCCAGCACTTCGAAGGCTGGCAGGTCGCCGAGGTGGTCGGGCAGAGCCAGCAATCCCTGCTGTACCGCGTACTCGATGCGCAACAACAACCCTGGCTGCTGAAAACCCTGCCCGGCCATCTGCACGACGATCACCAGGCCGGGCAAGCGCTGCTGTCAGAGGAATGGTTCCTGCGGCGGGTGGCCGGCCGGCACTTTCCCGAAGTGCATGCCGCGACCGCCCGCCAGCATCTGTATTACGTGATGCGCGAATACCCGGGGCAGACCCTGGCCGATTATCTGCAACAGCATGGCCCCTTGCCGCTGGCGCAGTGGCAGGACCTGGCTGAGCGTCTGCTGCGGGCCGTGGGCCTGTTGCACCGTCGGCAGATCCTGCACCGCGACATCAAGCCGGAAAACCTGCTGCTCGGCGACGACGGCGAGTTGCGCCTGCTGGACTTCGGCCTGGCCTATTGCCCCGGCCTGTCCGAGGATCAGGCGCACCTGCTGCCCGGCACCCCGAGTTATATCGCCCCGGAGGCTTTCAACGGCGTGGCGCCGACACCGCGCCAGGACCTGTACGCGGTGGGCGTGACCCTCTACCACTTGCTGACCGGGCATTTTCCCTACGGCGAAATCGAAGCCTTCCAACGCCCGCGCTTTACCACCCCGGTCAGCGCCAGCCGCTATCGCCCGGACCTGCCGGACTGGCTCGAACAGAGCCTGGAACGCGCGGTACAGGCCGATCCGGCCCAGCGTTATGAAACCGCCGAAGAGTGGTTGCTGGTGCTGGAACAGGGCGAACGCCGCAGCCTCAGCGTACGCCCCAGGCCACTGCTGGAACGCGAGCCCTTGAAGGTCTGGCGCACCCTGGCGCTGGTCTCGCTGTTGCTCAACCTGCTGTTGCTGTACCTGTTCCTGCATCAATGACAATCCCTGCTCCAGAAACGGGCAAGACGCGTTGAATCGGTGCAGTTTTTACCCTTCTCGCCTGCGCAAGCCGCGCCAACCCCGCTAAAACCGCCATTGGCGGAACTTGGCACAACCACTGCATTAACTCTCCCAACAGCACATACGACCCGGCCTTCAACGACGAAGGATGGGTTTTTCCCGAGAGAACGGGACCGGACAAAGGCGTCCTGCCAGGCAACTGGCGGGACGCCTTTTTTGTTTGCGCAACCTTTATCGAGCCAGACCCGGCATGCCCGACGGCCTGTCTACGCGGAGAGCGAAATGAAGAAACTCAAACTGGTGATGATCGGCAACGGCATGGCCGGGGTTCGCACCCTGGAAGAGCTGCTCAAGCTGAGCAATGAGCTGTACGACATCACAGTCTTCGGCGCGGAACCCCACACCAACTACAACCGCATCCTGCTCTCCCCGGTACTGGCCGGCGAACAGACTTTCGAAGAGATCGTGCTCAACGACCTGAGCTGGTACCTGGACAACGACATCAAGCTGCTGCTCAACCGCAAGGTGGTGGAGATCGACCGGGTCAAGCGCCGGGTGATCGCCGAAGACGGCAGCGAAGCCGAGTACGACCGCCTGCTGATCGCCACCGGCTCGACCCCGTTCATCCTGCCGATTCCCGGCAACGACCTGCAGGGCGTGATCGGCTACCGTGATATCGCCGACACCCAGGCGATGATCGACACCGCCAAGACCCACAAGCACGCGGTGGTCATCGGTGGCGGCCTGCTCGGCCTGGAAGCCGCCAACGGCCTGATGCTGCGCGGCATGGACGTGACCGTGGTGCACATCGGCGAATGGCTGCTGGAGCGCCAGCTGGACAAGACCAGCGGCCAGCTGCTGCAAACCGCCCTGGAAAGCCGCGGCCTGAAGTTCCGCCTGAGCGAACAGACCCAGGCCCTGCATGATGCGGGCAATGGCCGGGTCGGCTCGGTGCAGTTCAAGAACGGCGACATCATCCCCGCCGACCTGGTGGTGATGGCCGCGGGCATCCGGCCCAATACCGAGCTGGCGGAAAAAGCCGGCCTGCCCTGCAGCCGCGGGATCCTGGTCAACGACACCCTGCAGACCTACGACCCGCGCATCTATGCCATCGGCGAATGCGCCAGCCACCGCGGTATCGCCTACGGCCTGGTGGCGCCGCTGTTCGAACAGGCCAAGGTCTGCGCCAACCACCTGGCGCAACTGGGCTTCGCCCGCTACCAGGGTTCGGTGACCTCGACCAAGTTGAAAGTCACCGGCATCGACCTGTTCTCCGCCGGCGACTTCATGGGCGGCGAAGGCACCGAGACCATCACCCTCTCCGACCCCATCGGCGGCGTGTACAAGAAGCTGGTGATCAAGGACGACGTCCTGGTCGGCGCCTGCCTGTACGGCGACACCGCCGACGGCGGCTGGTACTTCCGGCAGATCCGCGAGAACCACGCCATCGGCGAGATCCGCGACCACCTGATGTTCGGCGAGAACGCCTTGGGCGACGTCGGCCACCAGGGCCAGGACAAGGCCATGAGCATGGCCGACAGCGCCGAGGTCTGCGGCTGCAACGGCGTGTGCAAGGGCACCATCGTCAAGGCGATCCAGGAGCACGGCCTGTTCAGCGTCGACGAGGTCAAGAAGCACACCAAGGCCGCCAGTTCCTGCGGCTCCTGTGCCGGCCTGGTGGAACAGATCCTGATCAACACCGTAGGCGGCGCGGCCGACGTCAAGCCGAAAAGCGAGAAAGCCATCTGCGGCTGCAGCGACCTCAACCACGGGCAGATCCGCCAGGCAATCCGCGAACAGCATCTGCTGACCGTAGCAAGCACCATGAGCTACCTGAACTGGCGCACGCCCAACGGCTGCGCCACCTGCCGCCCGGCGCTGAACTACTACCTAATCTCCACCTGGCCGGGCGAGGCCAAGGACGATCCGCAATCGCGGCTGATCAACGAACGGGCCCACGCCAATATCCAGAAAGACGGCACCTATTCGGTGGTACCGCGGATGTGGGGCGGCGTCACCACGCCTTCCGAACTGCGACGCATCGCCGACGTGGCGGACAAGTACCAGGTGCCGATGGTCAAGGTCACCGGCGGCCAGCGCATCGACCTGTTGGGTATCAAGAAGCAGGACCTGCCCGGGGTCTGGAAGGACCTGGACATGCCCTCCGGCCATGCCTACGGCAAGTCCATCCGCACCGTGAAAACCTGCGTCGGCAGCGAGTTCTGCCGCTTCGGCACGCAGAACTCCACCCAGCTGGGCATCGAGCTGGAGCACGACCTGTTCAACATGTGGTCGCCGCACAAGGTCAAGCTGGCGGTCTCCGGCTGCCCACGCAACTGCGCCGAGGCCGGAATCAAGGACCTCGGCATTATCGGCGTCGACTCGGGCTGGGAGATGTACATCGGCGGCAACGGCGGGATCAAGACCGAGGTCGCGGAGTTCTTCGTCAAGCTGAAGACCGCCGACGAGGTGCGCGAATACAACGGCGCCTTCCTGCAGCTGTACCGCGAGGAAGCTTTCTATCTGGAGCGCACCGTGCACTACCTGCAACGGGTCGGCATGGCGTACATCAAGCAAGCCATCATCGAAGATCCAGAGCGGCGCAAGGCCCTCAACGAACGCCTGCAATTCTCTCTGTCCTTCGAACAGGACCCGTGGAAGGAGCGCCTGGAACAACCGCTGCTGAAAAAAGAGTTCGAGCCGATCCGCGTCAAGCAACTGGAGGTGCAGCCATGAACTGGCTGGATATCTGCGCCCTGGACGAGATCAACGCCCTGGGCTCGCGCATCGTCAACGGCCCCAAGGGCGACATCGCAATCTTTCGCACCAGCGACGACGAAGTCTTCGCCCTCGACGACCGCTGCCCGCACAAAGGCGGGCCGCTGTCCCAGGGACTGATCTACGGCAAGAAGGTCGCCTGCCCGCTGCATAACTGGCAGATCGACCTGGAATCCGGCGAGGCGCAGGCGCCAGATATCGGTTGCGCCCATCACCACCTGGCGCGGGTGGAAAACGGCCGCGTGCTGCTGGCCCTGCGGGATGCCGACTGATGAACCGCCAGACGACCGCCTCGACCTGCTGTTACTGCGGCGTTGGCTGTGGCGTGCTGATCGAGCACGACGGCGAACGCATCCTCGGCGTCAGTGGCGACCCGAGCCACCCGGCCAATCACGGCAAACTGTGCAGCAAGGGTTCCACCCTGCACCTGACCGGCGACCTCACGGCCCGCGCCCTGTACCCGGAATTGCGCCTGGGCAAGGCCCTGGCCCGCAGCCGCACCGACTGGGACACCGCGCTGGAGCACGCGGCCAACGTATTTGCCGAAACCATCGCCGAACACGGCCCGGACAGCGTGGCCTTCTATATCTCCGGGCAATTGCTCACCGAGGACTACTACGCCTTCAACAAGCTGGCCCGGGCCCTGGTGGGCACCAACAACATCGACAGCAATTCGCGGCTGTGCATGTCCTCGGCGGTGGTCGGCTACAAACGCAGCCTGGGCGCCGACGCCCCGCCCTGCAGCTACGAAGACCTCGAACTGAGCGACTGCGTGATGATCGTCGGCAGCAACATGGCCTACGCCCACCCGGTGCTGTTCCGCCGCCTGGAACAGGCCAAACGCCTGCGCCCGCAGATGAAGGTGATCGTCATCGACCCGCGGCGCACCGACACTTGCGATCTGGCCGACCTGCACTTGGCGATCCTGCCTGGCACCGATGTCGCGCTGTTCCACGGCATCCTGCATCTGCTGCTATGGCAGGACTGGATCGATCGCGACTTCATCCAGGCGCACACCGAAGGCCTGGCCGAGCTGAAGAACCTGGTCCACGACTACAGCCCGCACATGGTCGCGCAGTTGTGCGGCATCAGTGTCGAGCAGTTGCGCCAGTGCGCCGAATGGGTCGGCACCTCGCCGAGCTTCCTGTCGCTGTGGTGCATGGGGCTGAACCAGTCCAGTGCTGGCAGCGCGAAAAACAGTGCGCTGATCAACCTGCACCTGGCCACCGGGCAGATCGGTCGCCCCGGCGCCGGCCCCTTCTCCCTCACCGGCCAGCCGAATGCCATGGGCGGCCGGGAAACCGGCAGCCTGTCGAACCTGCTGCCAGGGCACCGGGACGCCGCCAACCCGGAGCATCGGGCTGAAGTCGCGGCCTACTGGGGCGTCGAGCAAATGCCGGCCAACCCCGGCCTGACCGCGATCGAGCTGTTCGAGCAACTGCGCGGCGGCAAGATCAAGGCGCTGTGGATCGCCTGCACCAACCCGGCGCAGTCGCTGCCCGACCAGAACGCGGTGCAAGAGGCCTTGCTGACCTGCCCGTTCGTGGTCCTGCAGGAAGCCTTCCGCACCACCGAGACCGCGGCCTTTGCCGACCTGCTGCTGCCCGCCGCCAGCTGGGGCGAGAAGGAAGGCAGCGTGACCAACTCGGAGCGGCGCATCTCCCATGTGCGCCGCGCCGTGGCCGCTCCAGGCGAAGCACGCCCGGACTGGGCCATCACCCTGGATTTTGCCCGGCGCCTGGAACAGCGCCTGCGCCCGCAACAACCCAGCCTGTTCGCCCTGGATACGCCTGCTCAGCTGTTCGATGAATACAAACTGCTGACCCGTGGCCGTGACCTGGACCTTTCCGGCATCAGTCACGCGCTGATCGACCAACTTGGCCCGCAGCAATGGCCCTTCCCCGCCGGTGTCGAACAGGGGACGCCGCGGCTGTACGTTGACGGCCGCTTCCCGACCGCCAGTGGGCGAGCGCACTTCGTCAGCGACCCGTATCGCGCGGCCAAGGAACAGCGGGATGCGCGCTTCCCCCTGACCCTGATCACCGGCCGCCTGCGGGATCAATGGCACGGCATGAGCCGCACCGGCACCGCGGCCCAGCTGTTCGGGCACGTCAGCGAAGCCGTCCTCAGCCTGCACCCGGACGAACTACGTCGGCAGAACCTGCAAGCGGGGGATCTGGTGTCGCTGAAAAGCCGTCGTGGCAGCGTGATAGTCGCAGTGACGGACGACGACAGCGTGCGTCCGGGCCAGGCTTTTCTGCCGATGCATTGGGGCGATCGTTTCCTTAAGGGCGGCGTCAATGCCGTGACCCAGCCGGCGTTCGACCCGCTGTCCAAACAGCCGGAGCTCAAGCACAGCGGCGTGCGCCTGGAGCCGGTGCAGCTACCGTGGCAGCTGTTCGCCCTGATCGAGGGAGACGTACAGCGGCACTTCGAAGCCCTGCGTCCGCTCTGCGAAAGTTTCGCCTACGTCAGCCTGAGCCTGGCCGGTCGCGAACGCCCGGCCCTGCTGCTGCGGGTGGCCAACGCCGAGGCGCCGGCACCACAACTGCTCAAGGACATCGACCAGTTGCTGGGGCTCAACGAAGGCCCGGTACTGGCCTATGACGATCCGCGGCGCTCCATCGGCAAGCGGGTACGCATCGAACAGGGGCGTATCACTGCCATTCGCCTGGCCGGTGAAACCCTGGCCCAGCACTGGCTGCAGAACCTGTGGCTGGAAGGCAAGGCCGATGAGCAACTGCGCCGCTGGCTGCTGGCGCCAATGAGTGCACCGCCAGGGGCCGCCGGGCTGATCGCCGCGAGTGGCAAGACCTTGTGCAACTGCAAGAACGTCAGCCAGAGCGCGGTCTGTGCCGGGATCTCCCGCGGCCTGGACCTCGATGGCCTGAAACAGGAACTGGGCTGCGGCACTCAATGCGGCTCCTGCGTCCCCGAAATCAAACGTCTGCTGGCCAGCTCGGCACAGCCCGTCGCAATCCCCCTGTGAGGAAACAAACATGAGCGCAAAAGTCTGGCTGGTGGGTGCGGGCCCTGGCGATCCTGAACTGCTGACCCTCAAGGCCGTGCGGGCCCTGGGCGAGGCGGATGTGGTGCTGATCGACGATCTGGTGAATCCGGCGGTGCTGGAGCACTGCCCCCGGGCGCGGGTGATTGCCGTGGGTAAGCGCGGCGGCTGCCGCTCGACGCCCCAGGCGTTCATTCACCGGCTGATGCTGCGCTACACCCGTCATGGCAAGTGCGTGGTACGCCTCAAGGGCGGCGATCCGTGCATCTTCGGCCGTGGCGGTGAAGAAGCGCAGTGGCTGCAGGAACGTGGTGTCGAGGTGGAACTGGTGAACGGCATCACGGCCGGCCTGGCGGGAGCTACCCAGTGCGGGATCCCGCTGACCCTGCGCGGTGTCGCCCGTGGCGTCACCCTGCTGACGGCCCATACCCAGGACGACAGCAGCCTGAATTGGCAGGCCCTGGCGCAAAGCGGTACGACGCTGGTGATCTATATGGGAGTGGCCAAACTGGACGAGATACGCGAACAGCTGATCGCTGGTGGCCTGGCGCCGCATACCCCGGTGGCCATGATTGAAAACGCATCCCTCCCCGCGCAGCGCCTGTGCCGGAGCGATCTGCACGCCATGCAGGACGATGCCCACGCCTTCCAGCTGAAAAGCCCGGCCATCCTGGTCGTTGGCGAGGTGGCCGCTTGCGGCGCACAACTGCCCGCCCTTTCCGAGGCGGCCCTGGCGGCCGCACTCTCGGCCTGATTCCAGGCCTTTTCAGCAAATCGCAGGCAAAGAAAAACCCGGCCTAGGCCGGGTTTTTCAAAGCTGCAAGCTACAGATTACTGAGCTGGCTGAGCTTGTGCTTCAACCTGCGCTTCTACGCGACGGTTTACAGCGCGGCCAGCTTCAGTTGCGTTGTCAGCAACTGGGCGGGACTCACCGTAACCAACGGATTGAACGCGGCTCGACTCAACACCGTACTGGCTGGTCAGAACTTGCTTAACGGCGTTTGCACGACGCTCAGACAGTTTCTGGTTGTAAGCGTCAGGACCGACGGAGTCAGTGTGACCTTCAACAACGGTGGTGGTTTGTGGGTACTGCTTCATGAAGTCAGCGAGGTTCTTGATGTCAGCGTAGCTGTTAGGCTTAACGACCGACTTGTCGAAGTCGAACTTCACGTCCAGCTCAACACGAACAACTTCAGCAACCGGAGCTTCTGGTTCTGGAGTTGGCTCTGGAACTGGAGCAGGAGCTGGAGCAACCTTGCCAGCGTTGCCGCCGAAGTTCACACCCAGACCAACCAGAGCGGAGTAGTCCCACTTGCCGTTGTCCATTGCGTAGTCGGCTTCAACGCCGGCACGAGCGAACAGGTTGTCGGTGAAGTAGTACTTAACGCCGGTACCGATGATAGCCAGGGTCGACTGGTCGCGACCGCTGTGGCCGTCAGCCAGGACGTTGGTACGGCTCTGGTGACCGAAACCACCCGAAACGTATGGACGCAGGGAGTCCACGCCAGCTTGACCGAAGTGGTAGGTAGCCAGCAGGCTGCCGGTGTCACCTTTGATCTTCTGGTTGCCAGTGCCGTCGTTCGAACGGGTGTGGTTGGTTTTGTCGTAGTTCAGGTCCAACGACAGGTCATCGGTCAGGAAGTAGCCGATACGAGCGCCTGGGTTGAAGCCGTCTTCGATGTGCTTAACGCTGTCGTTGTACTGTTTTTTGTAAAACAGTTCACCCTCGACCGCGCCTTGGCCTTGCGCCAGAACGCCGAACGAAGTCACGGCAACAATAGAACCAATGGCAATGCCCAAGGTGTTTTTCAGTTTCATCCGTTAAATCCCCATCTGGTGATTGTAAAGCAGTCCCACATACCGGGGGACAACTCGGCGGTAAGTCTATCAGAACTTACCTAGACGTAAGAGATATTTGCGCCGAACTAAGTTTCAGCAATGCCTGCAAATTTCTCACGCAATTTATCAAGCGCACGCTTGTACCGCATTTTCGTAGCACTCAAACCCATGTGCATGATGTCTGCGATCTCCTGGAACTCCAGTTCTGCGACGAATCGTAGCACCAGAATTTCCCGATCGATCGGGTTCACATGCACCAACCAGCGGTCAAGTCCGCCCTTTTCCTCAGGTTTCGGCGCCTTATCTTCAGACGCTTCCTCGAGGGGATCAAGACTTAACGCATCCATCAAGCGACGCTTGCGCCGTTCTTTCCGATACTGCGTGATGCATTCGTTGTACGTGATGCTATAGAGCCATGTCTTGAACTTCGATTTCCCCTCGAAGTTCTTGAGGCCATACAGCACCTTCAACATCACCTCCTGACAGACATCATCAGCATCACGATCGTTCCCTAAATAACGTGCACAAACGTTGAAGAGGGTTCGCTGATAGCGTCGCATCAACTCTTCATACGCACGCGTTACGTGAAACAGCTCCGTGTGCGAGCGCGCAACCAACTCCTCGTCAGAGAGCTCACGGGGGTCATAGCGCGTGGATAGCGATTGGGCTTTATTCAAAACGAGTCGGGCCGACAGTCAGGTCAATGTCCACCGCAGCCCAGGCATGGGCATTTTGCGGCGGCATACATTAGCAGGGTTTGCCGGGTTAGCGGCTACTTACATGCTGTTCCAGCAGGATCCGATTGGAGAGAGAGACCAGCTCGCCCTCATCGGTCAGCAGTGTAGTCTTAACCGTGCCGATCTCCTCGATCTGCCCTTCGACCTCGCCAATTCGCACTTGTTGCCCAACCTGATACAGCTCACGCACATAGATTCCCGCAAGAATCTGACCGGCAATATCCCGGCTTCCCAACCCCATGGCCAAGGCAACAGCCAGACCAACGGTAATCAAAACGATCACGATCACATGGTTGAGCAGGTCGGTTTTGACCTCCAACTGACTGATCGCAACAGAAATACTGATGATGATCACCAGCCCCTGGGCGATTCGCCCCAGGCCGCTGGCGTAATCCAGACCGACCCCTTCGGCGGCTCCACGCACCAGCCCATTGGCCAGTTGCGCCAGCAATACCCCCACCAACAGCACCAGCGCGGCCCCGAAAACCTTCGGTACATACAGCGCCAACATGTCGAGCGTAGCCGAAACCCGCTCCAGGCCAAGGGATTCTGCAGCAGAAACCAGAAAAATCAGTAATACGAACCAATACACGATTTTACCGATCAAGGTAGAAATCGGCACCTGCAGGCCCGCACGGGACAGCAGCTTGGTCAAACCGGTACCGCCCATCAAGCGGTCCAGGCCCAGCTTGGCGAGCAATTTCGAAAGCAGGGTATCAAGCAGCTTGGCAACCACGAAACCCAGCAGCAGCACGACCAGCGCGCCAAACAGGTTGGGAATGAAGTTCGCTACCTTGGTCCACAACGCAGTCATCGCAGTGACGAGGCTCTGAGTCCAGAGATCAAGTTCCATATTCAATCAGCCTTATCAGCAGTGCGAGCAGTAGGTTTACGACGGGAAACCGGCGAGATATGGGCCGATCCGTTATTCAGAGCAATCATCAGCGCCGGCAACCAGCGGCCGAGCAGGCTGAACAGATCCCCCGCCCCCACCTGCCGGTTGGCGGTTTTCAGTACGCGGCCCAGGCACGCATCGTCGTCCCGGGTGGACGGTGTGGCCTTGAGCATGTCACGCAACGACTGTTCAAACGGATCGTGCATACGCACCTCTCGATATGTCTGTGAAAGACGCGATCAAAATTCCTTGGGTCACATAGTTCATGATCAGACCCAGCGCAAACGTCGGAATAACCACCACTGTCCCAGCGCTACCAGCACCATCAGCAGGCAGGCCACCAGAAACCCGTAGGGGCTGTTGGAAAGCGGAATGCCTCCCACGTTGATCCCCAGCAAGCCGGCCAGAAAACTCATCGGCAAAAAGATCCCAGTGATGATCCCGAAGCGAAACATGATGCGATTCATACGCACGCTCAGGCGCCGGTCTTCGGCCTCCAGCACAAGCCCCACGCGCTCCCGGGTCAATTCGAGCTCTTCCAGGTAGCGGGTCAGGCTGTTGTTCAATTCGTTCCAGTAATCGCCATCGTCATCGGCGAACCAAGGCAGCCTGATGCGGCTGAGCTGACCAAAAATATCCCGCTGCGGAGCGAGGAAACGCTTGAGTCCGGCAGCCCGTCGACGAATCTGCAAAATGTTGCTGTGCTCGGGGGTATACCGTTCGTCGGCATCCAGTTTTTCTTCCTCGGCATCGACCACTTCCGACAGGTCGCTGACCAAGTCCTGCACCTTATGGGTCAGGTACTCAGCCATATAAAGGATGAGTTCGGAGGCGGTTTTCGGCCCCTTGCCTTCACCCAGCTGCACCAGCAGCTCATCGGTCGCGCGCAATGGTCGCAGGCGCAGAGAGATCACTCGCTGGGCCGAACCGAAGATGCGTACCGAAACCATGTCCTCCGGCTCCGCGCCGGGGTTGAGGTTGATGCCGCGTAAAAACAGCAGGAACTCGGAATCCGGCAGCGCCAACAGGCGCGGCCGGGTGTTTTCTTCGAGTAGGAGGTCACAGCTGAACTCGCTCAGACCGCTGGATTTACGCAGCCAGGTCTGGGTTTGCGGATGACTGCGATCCCAATGCAGCCAGAGGCTCTCATGGGTTTGCAGCTGCAGGTCGTCCAGTTCAGTTCGGGCAATCGCACGCGCACCACCTTTACCGTCCAGCACCAGGGCATGTACCAGCCCCCATTGCGCGTTGTCTTCCTCGAACATCCTCATCCCTTGCTTGGTCGACTGCTTATTCAGGCATTTTCAGCGGGCTTGGCGAAACGATCACGCCATTGTTGTCGGCATAGACATATTCGCCCGGACGGAACGTCACCCCGGCAAAAGTCACCGCCACGTTGAGATCGCCAATGCCGCGCTTGTCGGTTTTCATCGGGTGGCTGGCCAGCGCCTGCACGCCCAGGTCGGTTTGCGCGATGACATCGACGTCACGGATGCAACCGTAGATCACCAGCCCTTCCCAACCGTTCTTGGCGGCCTTCTCGGCCAGCATGTCGCCCAGCAGCGCGCGGCGCAGGGAACCGCCACCGTCGACCACCAGCACCTTGCCGTGGCCCTTGAGCTCGACCTGTTCCTTGACCAGCGAGTTGTCTTCGAAGCATTTGATGGTCACGATTTCGCCGCCGAAGGAGTCGCGGCCACCGAAATTGCTGAACATCGGTTCAACCACCTGTACCAGATCCGGGTAGGCGTCGCACAGGTCGGGAGTGAGGTAATGGTTCATCGAGAAACTCCTGTAATGGAAAGAACACGTCGCGGTGTCGGAATTCGCAGGGTTCATGCTGAGTGACGAGCGCTGGCGGCGAATGTTTAACGCCTTGCCTTGGCCCTCGCCCCCCCATGCAGCCACCACCATACGCCAATTCCAGCAGGTGCAATGGGCACGAACGGGATACCGAACCAGCGACCGAATGTGACCAGAACCGCTCAATGCGTCATATCTTAGCCGCAAGCGCACCGGAACGAAATGCCCCTGTCAGAGCCCTTGAACTCAACTCGCGGCAGCCAGTTCGCTACCCGACGCCAACAACGGGCTCCGCTGATCCTTCAACCAACGCGCCACCAAAGGCCAGACTTCGGCTTGGGCGGCTTTGCTTACCAGCATCTCGACGTGGCCGAAATTGCCACTGAACCCTTGTTCGCGCCCCAGGCAGACAAACTGTTTGTGCTCGGAACTCAACTGGTCAAACAGCTTGCGACAAGCCCAGGTCGGATCCTGATGATCCCCGGCCGCGCTCACCGCCAATACCGGCAGCGAAACATCGGACAAACCGGCCCACCAGTCCTTCTGCCCATCCCCGAAACGTCCGAACAACCCATACCAGCGCATGCCTTCCAAGGCCAGGCCAATGGGTTCGTCTTCGGGGCCACGCTTGAGCCGCGAGCCGGACAACTGGGCAAAACGCTTGAGAATGAAACGACCGCCCCACTCCACCGCCGGGATTTTCAATGGCCAATAGGTGCGGCTGACCTGACAGCCGAACAGCGCCGCCGACGCCACTGCCGGCTCTCCCAGGTACTGGCCGCCCAGGGCCGCCGCCAGGGTAATGCCGCCCAGGGAGTGGCCGATCCAGTGTGGAACCTGGCCGCTTTGTTCACGCACGAAGGCGCCGATGGCGGGCAGATCGTATTGCGCATAGTCGGCGACGCGATTCTTGCGGTAGTCGGCATTGCGTCGCGACAGACCGTGACCGCGCATCTCGGGGATCCATACATCGAAGCCCTGGCGCGCCAGATACGCGCCCAGGCCGATGCCCTTGGGCGAATACCAGAAACGCCGATTGGAGAAACTGCCGTGCAGCAAGATTACCGGCACGCCACGGGATTCGGGCTCGTCCGCCATCCCCAGGCGGGTGACGGCCAGCTCGACCGTGGCGTCCGGGCTGTTGCCGGGCTTCAGGCGGTAGACGTCTTCACTCAGGTCGCCTCGACGTTCGGCACTGATCAAGGCGACGGGAAATAGGTTGCTGCTGCTTTGCATAATGCTCTTGCACAAAAAAGGGCGGCATCCAGATGGAGCCCGCCCTACTTGAATCTCAAAGCACCGGCCAGCCCGAAGGCTGGCCGGTGCTTCATTCCGCTTAGACCGCACCCTGCCCCTCGGCCAGGAAGAACCAGGTTTCCAGCACGGAATCCGGGTTCAGCGAGACGCTTTCGATGCCCTGCTCCATCAGCCATTTGGCCAGGTCCGGGTGGTCGGACGGGCCCTGGCCGCAAATACCGATGTATTTGCCGGCCTTGTTGCAGGCGGCGATGGCGTTGGCCAGCAGCTTCTTGACTGCCGGATTACGCTCGTCGAACAGGTGCGCGATGATGCCCGAATCACGGTCCAGGCCCAGGGTCAGCTGGGTCAGGTCGTTGGAGCCGATGGAGAAACCGTCGAAGAACTCGAGGAACTCTTCGGCCAGGATCGCGTTGGAAGGCAGCTCGCACATCATGATCACGCGCAGGCCGTTTTCACCGCGCTTGAGACCGTTTTCGGCCAGCAGATCCACCACCTGGCTGGCTTCGCCCAGGGTACGGACGAACGGCACCATGATCTCGACGTTGGTCAGGCCCATGTCGTTGCGCACGCGCTTGAGGGCGCGGCACTCGAGCTCGAAGCAGTCACGGAAGGATTCGCTGATGTAACGCGAAGCGCCGCGGAAGCCCAGCATCGGGTTTTCTTCTTCCGGCTCGTAGAGCTTGCCGCCGATCAGGTTGGCGTATTCGTTGGACTTGAAGTCCGACAGGCGCACGATGACCTTTTTCGGCCAGAAGGCCGCGGCCAGGGTGCTGATGCCTTCAACCAGCTTGTCGACGTAGAAACCGACCGGCTCGTTGTAGCCGGCGATGCGCTTGTCGACGCTTTCCTTGATTTCCAGCGGCAGGCCGGCGTAGTTCAGCAGCGCCTTGGGGTGCACGCCGATCATGCGGTTGATGATGAACTCCAGGCGGGCCAGGCCGACACCGGCGTTCGGCAACTGGGCGAAGTCGAAGGCACGGTCCGGGTTGCCGACGTTCATCATGATCTTGAACGGCAGTTCCGGCATGGCGTCGACGGAGTTTTTCTTCACGTCGAAGCCCAACTCACCCTCGAAGATGAAACCGGTATCGCCTTCAGCACAGGACACGGTCACGCCCTGGCCGTCTTTCAACAGCTCGGTGGCGTTGCCGCAACCGACAACGGCCGGAATCCCCAGCTCACGCGCGATGATCGCGGCGTGGCAGGTACGGCCGCCACGGTTGGTGACGATGGCGCTGGCGCGCTTCATCACCGGTTCCCAGTCCGGGTCGGTCATGTCGGATACCAGCACGTCGCCGGCCTGGACCTTGTCCATCTCCGACACGTCCTTGATGATCCGCACCTTGCCGGCGCCGATGCGCTGGCCGATGGCGCGACCTTCCACCAGCACGGTGCCGGTTTCCTTCAACAGGTAACGTTCCATGACGTTGGCCTGGGTGCGGCTCTTCACGGTTTCCGGACGGGCCTGGACGATGTACAGCTTGCCGTCGTCGCCGTCTTTGGCCCACTCGATGTCCATCGGGCACTTGTAGTGCTTCTCGATGATCATCGCCTGCTTGGCCAGTTCGCTGACTTCGGCGTCGGTCAGGCAGAAACGCGCGCGATCGGCCTTGTCGACGTCGACGGTCTTGACCGAGCGACCGGCCTTGGCTTCATCGCCGTAGATCATCTTGATCGCCTTGCTGCCCAGGTTACGGCGCAGGATGGCCGGGCGACCGGCTTGCAGGGTGCCCTTGTGGACGTAGAACTCGTCCGGGTTCACCGCACCTTGAACGACGGTTTCACCCAGGCCGTAGGCGCCGGTGATGAACACCACGTCACGGAAGCCCGACTCGGTGTCGAGGGTGAACATCACGCCGGCGGTACCGGTTTCCGAACGCACCATGCGCTGCACGCCGGCAGACAGGGCGACCAGCTTGTGGTCGAAGCCCTGGTGCACGCGGTAGGAAATGGCACGGTCGTTGAACAGGGAAGCGAAGACTTCCTTGGCGGCGCGAATGACGTTCTCGACGCCACGGATATTGAGGAAGGTTTCCTGCTGGCCGGCGAAGGAAGCGTCCGGCAGGTCTTCGGCGGTGGCCGAGGAGCGCACGGCCACGGCCATGTCAGGGTTGCCCGCGGACAGCTTGGCGAACGCGGTGCGGATTTCGCTATTCAGTTGCTCGGGGAACTCGGCTTCCATGATCCATTGACGGATCTGGGCACCGGTCTTGGCCAGGGCATTCACGTCATCGACGTCCAGGGCGTCGAGCGCGGCGTGGATCTGGTCGTTAAGACCGCTCAATTCGAGAAAATCACGATAGGCCTGAGCCGTCGTGGCAAAGCCTCCAGGGACCGATACACCGGCGCCTGCAAGGTTACTGATCATCTCGCCCAGGGATGCGTTCTTGCCCCCCACATGCTCTACATCATGGACGCCGAGCTTATCGAGGGAAACTACGTACTCTACCAAGGTGATCTCTCCACTAACTGTGTTGGAAAAGCTCAGAAGCCGGCTGCTCGGGGGAGCGCTTGCCGGCTGTATGGCCTGGACCTGGAAAATAAGTGAGAATGCGGGCCATTGGAGGCCGGCAAATCGCGCCTATCATATCCAAGATTCGTCACTAGCTTAAGGCCCAAGGTGCAAATGAAACGATCTGCTTTCTTTATCTCCGACGGTACCGGCATCACCGCTGAAACCCTCGGCCAGAGCCTCCTGGCGCAGTTCGAAAACATTACCTTCAGCAAAATCACGCGGCCGTACATCGACAGCGTAGATAAAGCGCGGGCCATGGTACAACAAATCAACATCGCCGCCGAAAAGGACGGATTTCGCCCGATTATCTTCGACACCATCGTCAATCAGGACATCCGTGAGATCCTCGCGACGTCCAATGGTTTCATGATCGACATCTTCTCGACCTTCCTCGCCCCCCTGGAGCTGGAGTTGAGCGAGCACTCGTCGTACTCGGTCGGCAAGTCCCACTCCATTGGCGGTAACTCCAACTATATGGAGCGGATCGAGGCGGTGAACTTCGCCCTCGACAACGACGACGGCGCCCGTACCCACTACTACGACAAGGCCGACCTGATCCTGGTCGGCGTGTCGCGCTGCGGCAAGACCCCGACCTGCCTGTACATGGCCATGCAGTTCGGGATCCGCGCCGCCAACTACCCGCTGACCGAAGACGACATGGAACGCCTGCAGCTGCCGACCGCCCTGCGCGCCCACCAGCACAAGCTGTTCGGCCTGACCATCGACCCCGACCGGCTCACCGCCATCCGCAACGAACGCAAGCCCAACAGCCGTTATTCGAGCTATGCCCAGTGCGAGTTCGAAGTGCGCGAGGTGGAAAACCTGTTCCGCCGCGAGAACATTCCGCACATCAATTCCACCCATTTCTCGGTGGAAGAGATCTCGGCGAAGATCCTGGTGGAAAAAGGCGTCGAGCGGCGCTTCAAGTAGCGTTATCTGACCAATAGAAGGCTATCGCGAGCAAGCTCGCCCCTGCTGACCTACAAGATCTTGTAGGAGCGAGCTTGTCGCGATCGGACCAAGGGTCCACCCTGCCCTCAGATCACCAACAGATCCACGAACCGGTGCACCGCCGTGGCTTCCAGCCGCGCCTGGTCCTTGCACAGGACAAAGATCTGCGCCGAACGCTGGGCCGTGAAGCGGGTGGCCAGGTTGGCCTTGAACTTGTCCTCCAGCAGAGGAATGCCTTCGGCGCGGCGCCGGCGGTGGCCGATCGGGTATTCCACCACCACCTGCTCGGTGCTTGAACCATCCTTGAAGAACACCTGTAGCGCATTGGCGATGGAGCGCTTGTCGGCCTCCAGATACTCGCGGGTGTAGCGCGGCTCCTCGACGACCTGCATCTTCTCGCGCAACTGATCGATGATCGGGTGGGCGGCATGGAAGTCGTCTTCATAGTGCTCGGCCACCAGGTTGCCGAACGCCAACGGCACGGCGGTCATGTACTGGATGCAGTGGTCGCGATCGGCGGCGTTGGCCAGCGGGCCGACCTTGGAAATGATGCGGATCGCCGACTCATGGGTGGTGATGACGATCCTGTCGATCTCGTGCAGGCGATTGCGCACCAGGGGGTGCAGAGTCACTGCCGCTTCACAGGCGGTCTGCGCATGGAATTCGGCCGGGAAGCTGATCTTGAACAGCACGTTTTCCATCACATAGCTGCCGTACTGCTGCGACAGGCTGAAGCGGCGCTTGTCTTCGGGCTTGAGCGCCAGGTCCTTGTTGGTGTGGCTGAACAGCACGTCGTAGAACCCCCACTGCGGCGCGCTCAGCACTCCCGGAATGCCCATCTCGCCGCGCAGGACGATGTCCGCCAGGCGCACACCACGGCTGGAGGCATCCCCCGCCGCCCAGGACTTGCGCGAACCGGCGTTCGGCGCATGCCGGTAGGTGCGCAGCGCCTGGCCATCGACAAAGGCATGGGACAGCGCCGCCAGCAACTGCTCGCGGTTGGCGCCCATCAGCTTGGCGCAGACCGCGGTCGAGGCGACTTTCACCAGCAAGACATGGTCGAGGCCGACCCGGTTGAAGGAGTTCTCCAGGGCAATCACCCCCTGGATCTCATGAGCCATGATCATGGCCTCGAGCACCGCGCGCATGGTCAGCGGCGCCTCGCCATTGGCCACGCGCTTTTGCGACAGGTGATCGGCCACGGCGAGGATGCCGCCGAGGTTGTCGGAAGGATGGCCCCACTCGGCGGCGAGCCAGGTGTCGTTGTAATCCAGCCAACGGACGATGCAGCCGATATCCCAGGCTGCCTTGACCGGATCCAGGCGGAAGCTGGTGCCCGGCACTCGCGCGCCAAAGGGTACGACCGTGCCCTCGACCATGGGCCCCAGGTGCTTGGTGCACTCGGGAAAGCGCAGGGCCAGCAGACCGCAGCCGAGGGTGTCCATCAGGCAGTTGCGGGCGGTATCCAGAGCCTCGTGGGACTCGATCCGGTAGCTCAGAACGTAGTCGGCGATGTCCTGCAGGACCTGGTCGTAATCGGGGCGTTCGTTCAGATCAACGTTGGCGCTCATGGGCAGTTCACTCCATCAAGGGTTAGGTGTGCGTTGCATCCTCAAGGTCAGGCCGATCGGGTTATTTTGTTATTCATCCCATTGTAGGAGCGAGCTTGCTCGCGATGACGGGATGGACTGTCGACATCGCTGTCGACATCGCTGTCGAGCTTGGTATCGCTATCGCGAGCAAGCTCGCTCCTACAGGGGCTGTTTATGATTTAGAAAGCGTCGCCAGGCACACGCACCCAGCCTTCCATCAAGACCCGCGCGCTGCGGCTCATGATGGCCTTGGTCACGCTCCATTCGCCGTTGTCCTGCACGGCTTCGGCGCCGACGCGCAAGGTCCCCGACGGGTGACCGAAACGCACCGCGCTGCGCTCACCGCCGCCGGCCGCCAGGTTGACCAGGGTCCCGGGAATCGCCGCCGCCGTGCCGATGGCCACCGCGGCGGTGCCCATCATCGCGTGGTGCAGCTTGCCCATGGACAGCGCGCGCACCAGCAGATCGACATCGGCGGCCTTCACAACCTTGCCGCTGGAAGCCTGGTAGTCCGCGGGCGGCGCAACAAAGGCAACCTTGGGCGTGTGCTGGCGCTTGGCCGCTTCGTCCAGGTGCTGGATCAGCCCCATGCGCAGTGCGCCGTGGGCGCGGATGGTCTCGAACATCGCCAGCGCCTTGGGGTCGCCGTTGATATCGCCCTGCAGCTCGGTACCGCTGTAGCCGATGTCTCGGGCATTGATGAAGATGGTCGGGATCCCGGCATTGATCATGGTGGCCTTGAAAGTCCCGACGCCCGGCACCTCCAGATCGTCCACCAGGCTGCCGGTGGGGAACATCGAACCACCGGCGCCCTCTTCCTCGGCTGCTGGGTCCATGAACTCCAACTGCACCTCGGCCGCCGGGAAGGTCACGCCATCCAGTTCGAAATCGCCGGTTTCCTGCACCGCGCCGTTGGTCATCGGCACATGGGCGATGATGGTCTTGCCGATATTGGCCTGCCAGATGCGCACCACGGCCACGCCGTTCTGCGGGATACGCTCGGCATCCACCAGACCGCTGCTGATAGCGAAGGAACCGACCGCCGCCGACAGGTTGCCGCAGTTGCCGCTCCAGTCGACGAAAGGCTTGTCGATGGACACCTGGCCGAACAGGTAATCCACGTCGTGACCGGGCTTGATGCTTTTCGACAGGATCACCGTCTTGCTGGTGCTGGACGTGGCGCCGCCCATGCCATCGATCTGCTTGTCGTACGGGTCGGGGCTGCCGATCACCCGCAACAGCAATGCATCGCGGGCCGCCCCCGGCAACTGCGCCGCCTCGGGCAGGTCTTGCAGGCTGAAGAACACGCCCTTGCTGGTGCCGCCGCGCATGTAGGTGGCGGGAATCTTGATTTGCGCTACGAAAGCCATGAATTTCGGTCCTGATAAAGACCGAGGGCGGCGCCTTGCGGCCCGCCCCCGGTACGTCACTTAACTGGCGACAGCCGATTCGAGGAAGTCCTGGGCAAAGCGCTGCAACACGCCGCCCGCTTCGTAGATCGACACCTCTTCAGCGGTGTCGAGACGGCAGGTCACCGGCACCTCAATGCGCTCGCCGCTCTTGCGCTGGATCACCAGGGTCAGGGTGGCGCGCGGCTTGCGCTCGCCCACCACATCGAAGGTTTCGGTACCGTCGATGCCCAGGGTCTTGCGGTCGGTGCCCGGCTTGAACTCCAGCGGCAGCACGCCCATGCCCACCAGGTTGGTGCGGTGGATGCGTTCGAAGCCTTCGGCGGCGATGGCTTCCACCCCGGCCAGGCGCACCCCCTTGGCCGCCCAGTCACGGGACGAACCCTGGCCGTAGTCGGCACCGGCGATGATGATCAGCGGCTGCTTGCGCTGCATATAGGTCTCGATGGCTTCCCACATCCGGGTGACCTGGCCTTCCGGCTCGATCCGCGCCAGCGAACCCTGCTTGACCTTGCCGCCTTCCTGGACCATTTCGTTGAACAGTTTCGGGTTGGCGAAGGTCGCCCGCTGCGCGGTCAGATGGTCGCCGCGGTGGGTCGCGTAAGAGTTGAAGTCCTCTTCCGGCAGGCCCATTTTCGCCAGGTACTCACCCGCCGCGCTGTCGAGCATGATGGCGTTGGACGGCGACAGGTGATCGGTGGTGATGTTGTCCGGCAGCACCGCCAGCGGACGCATGCCGGTCAGGCTGCGCGCGCCGGCCAGGGCGCCTTCCCAGTACGGCGGACGACGGATGTAGGTGCTCATCTCGCGCCAGTCGTACAGCGGCTCGACCTTGGGCCCGGTGTCTTCGTGAATGGCGAACATCGGGATGTACACCTTGCGGAACTGCTCGGGTTTCACCGAAGCCTTGACCACCGCGTCGATCTCTTCGTCGCTCGGCCAGATGTCCTTGAGGCGGATTTCCTTGCCGTTGGCGTCCAGGCCCAATACATCCTTCTCGATGTCGAAGCGGATGGTCCCGGCAATCGCATAGGCCACCACCAGCGGCGGCGAAGCGAGGAACGCCTGCTTGGCATAGGGGTGGATACGCCCGTCGAAGTTGCGGTTGCCCGACAGCACCGCGGTGGCATACAGGTCGCGGTCGATGATCTCTTTCTGGATCACCGGGTCCAGCGCGCCGGACATGCCGTTGCAGGTGGTGCAGGCAAAGGCCACGACGCCAAAGCCCAATTGCTCCAGTTCGTGGGTCAAACCCGCTTCGTCCAGGTACATGGCCACGGTCTTGGAACCCGGCGCCAGCGACGACTTGACCCAGGGTTTGCGGGTCAGGCCGAGCTTGTTGGCGTTACGCGCCAGCAGGCCGGCGGCGATCACGTTGCGCGGGTTGCTGGTGTTGGTGCAGCTGGTGATGGCCGCGATGATCACCGCGCCATCGGGCATTTGCCCCGGCACCTCCTGCCACTGGCCGGCGATGCCCTTGGCCGCCAGGTCGCTGGTCGCCACCCGGGCGTGGGGGTTGCTCGGGCCCGCCATGTTGCGCACCACCGAGGACAGGTCGAACTGCAAGCCACGCTCGTACTGCGCATCTTTCAGGCTGTCGGCCCACAGGCCGGCCTGCTTGGCATAGGTCTCGACCAGTTGTACTTGCTCGTCTTCGCGACCAGTGAGCTTGAGGTAGTCGATGGTCTGCTGGTCGATGTAGAACATTGCCGCGGTGGCGCCGTATTCCGGGGCCATGTTGGAGATGGTCGCGCGGTCACCCAGGGTCAGCGCCGCGGCGCCTGCGCCGAAGAACTCCAGGTAGGCACCCACCACCTTCTGCTTGCGCAGGAACTCGGTCAGCGCCAGCACCATATCGGTGGCGGTGATGCCCGGTTGCAGCTTGCCAGTCAGCTCGACGCCGACGATTTCCGGCAGGCGCATCCAGGACGCTCGACCGAGCATCACGCTTTCGGCTTCCAGGCCGCCGACGCCGATGGCGATCACGCCCAGGGCATCCACGTGCGGGGTGTGGCTGTCGGTACCGACGCAGGTATCGGGAAAGGCCACGCCATCGCGCGCCTGGATCACCGGCGACATTTTCTCCAGGTTGATCTGGTGCATGATGCCGTTGCCCGGCGGGATCACGTCGACGTTCTTGAAAGCCTTCTTGGTCCAGTTGATGAAGTGGAAACGGTCTTCGTTGCGCCGGTCTTCCACCGCGCGGTTCTTGGCGAACGCGTCCGGGTCGAAGCCGCCGCACTCCACCGCCAGCGAGTGGTCAACGATCAACTGGGTCGGCACCACCGGGTTGACCTGGGCCGGGTCGCCGCCCTGGTCGGCGATGGCATCGCGCAGGCCGGCCAGATCCACCAGGGCGGTCTGGCCGAGAATGTCGTGGCATACCACCCGGGCCGGAAACCAGGGGAAGTCGAGGTCGCGCTTGCGCTCGATCAGTTGCTTCAGGGAATCGGTCAGGGTCGCAGGATCGCAACGACGCACCAGGTTTTCCGCGAGCACGCGCGAGGTGTACGGCAGGCTGTCGTAGGCGCCGGGCTGGATCGCCTCGACGGCCGCGCGGGTGTCGAAGTAGTCCAGTCGGGTACCGGGTAACGGTTTACGAAATTCTGTGTTCATCGTCAGGGCTCGGTCACGGTGATTGCAAAAGGTGGTGCTGCTGAAATCGCTCCCTGTAGGAGCGAAGCTTGCTCGCGATAGCGGTGTAACGGCCAACATCGATGTTGAATGTCAGTCCGTCTTCGCGGGCAAGCCTCGCTCCTACAGGGCTCTGGGTTTATCCAGGGCGTTCAAGCAGCCACCATTCAGCGACGTTCGATTGGCACGAACTTGCGCTGTTCGACGCCGACGTACTCGGCGCTTGGACGAATGATGCGGTTGTTGGCGCGCTGTTCGAACACGTGGGCCGCCCAGCCGGTCAGACGCGAGCAGACGAAGATCGGGGTGAACAGCTTGGTCGGGATGCCCATGAAGTGGTACGCCGAGGCATGGTAGAAGTCGGCGTTGGGGAATAGCTTCTTCTGCTCCCACATAGTCTTGTCGATGGCTTCAGAAACCGGGAACAGCACCTTGTCGCCCACTTCATCGGCGAGTTTTTTCGACCAGCCCTTGATCACCTCGTTGCGCGGGTCGTTGTCTTTGTAGATCGCATGGCCGAAGCCCATGATCTTGTCCTTGCGCTCGAGCATGCCGAGAGTGCCCTTGATCGCCTCTTCCGGCGAAGAAAAACGCTCGATCATCTCCATCGCCGCCTCGTTGGCGCCGCCGTGCAGCGGGCCGCGCAGCGAACCGATGGCCGCGGTGACGCAGGAGTACAGGTCGGACAGGGTCGAGGCACAGACCCGGGCGGTGAAGGTCGAGGCGTTGAATTCGTGCTCGGCATAGAGGATCAGCGACACGTTCATCACCTTGACGTGCAGCTCGCTCGGCTTCTTGTCGTGCAGCAGGTGCAGAAAGTGGCTACCGATGCACGGCTCGTCGGTCACGCAATCGATGCGCTTGCCGTCGTGGCTGAAGCGGTACCAGTAGCACATGATCGCCGGGAACGCGGCCAGCAGGCGGTCGGTGACATCGCGCTGCTGGGAGAAATCCTGTTCCGGCTCGATATTGCCGAGGAACGAGCAGCCGGTGCGCATCACATCCATCGGATGGGCGTCGGCCGGAATGCGCTCCAGCACTTCTTTCAGTGCCTGCGGCAGGTCGCGCAGTTTGCTCAGCTTCTGGGCGTAGGCGTCCAGTTGCGCCTGGGTCGGCAGCTCGCCGTACAGCAGCAGGTAGGCCACTTCCTCGAACTGCGCGTCGGCCGCCAGTTCGCGGACGTCGTAACCCCGGTAGGTCAACCCGGCACCGGCCTGGCCCACGGTCGACAAGGCAGTCTGCCCGGCCACCTGGCCACGCAGGCCAGCGCCACTCAATACTTTTGCTTCGGCCATTGCTCTCTCCAATCTTGAATTTGTTAGGGAATCGGCAACTTCATGGGTCGGGGCTCAGCCCGACCCTGTAGGAGCGAGCTTGCTCGCGATGCTGGTCGGCACACCCCGGTGTATCAGGGGCTGCGCGTTGTCGTTGACGTCCATCGCGGGCAAGCCTCGCTCCTACAAAGGTTGGTTCAGCTTTTCTTCTGGGCGAACAGCGCATCGAGCTTCTGCTCGAAGGTGTGGTAGTCGATGCGGTCGTACAGCTCCATGCGGGTCTGCATGGTATCGATCACGTTCTGCTGGGTACCGTCGCGACGGATCGCGGTGTAGACGTTTTCCGCCGCCTTGTTCATGGCGCGGAACGCCGACAGCGGGTAGAGCACCAGGGAAACATCCACGGACTTCAGTTGTTCGGTGGTGTACAGCGGCGTGGCACCGAACTCGGTGATGTTGGCCAGGATCGGCGCTTTCACCCGGCTGGCGAAGATCTTGTACATCTCCAGCTCAGTGATGGCTTCCGGGAACACCATATCGGCACCGGCCTCGATACAGGCGGCGGCGCGGTCCAGGGCCGACTCCAGCCCCTCCACCGCCAGGGCGTCGGTACGGGCCATGATCACGAAGCTGTCGTCGGTGCGGGCATCCACCGCGGCCTTGATGCGGTCGACCATTTCCTGCTGGGAGACGATCTCTTTGTTCGGACGGTGGCCGCAGCGCTTGGCGCCGACCTGGTCCTCGATGTGAATCGCCGCCGCGCCGAACTTGATCATCGACTTGACGGTGCGCGCCACGTTGAACGCCGACGAACCGAAACCGGTGTCCACGTCCACCAGCAGCGGCAGGTCGCAGACGTCGGTGATGCGGCGCACGTCGGTCAGCACGTCGTCGAGCCCGGTGATGCCCAGGTCCGGCACGCCGAGGGAGCCGGCCGCCACCCCGCCACCGGACAGGTAGATCGCCTTGAACCCGGCGCGCTTGGCCAGCAGCGCATGGTTGGCATTGATGGCGCCGACCACCTGCAAGGGTCGTTCGCTGGCGACCGCATCGCGGAAGCGCTGGCCTGGAGTGCTCTTGTTGTTGGAACTCATGACTCACCTCGTGGAGTGGCTGTCTGCTTGGCGCCGTCCTGGTAATGACGGGCAATGTTGCGTTTGGAAGCACCGATGTGACGGCGCATCAACAACTCGGCCAGTTCGCCGTCGCGATCGGCAATGGCATCGAGAATCCGGTGGTGCTCGGCGAACGCCTGGTGCGGGCGGTTGGGCGTGGCGGAAAACTGGATGCGGTACATGCGCACCAGTTGGTACAGCTCGCCGCAGAGCATCTGCGTGAGGGTGCGGTTGCCGGCGCCCTGGATAATCCGGTAGTGAAAGTCGAAATCGCCTTCCTGTTGGTAGTAGCCGACACCGGCCTGGAACGCCGCATCGCGCTCATGGGTATCGAGGACCCGGCGCAGCTCGTCGATTTCCTCGTTGGTCATGCGCTCGGCGGCCAGGCGGCAGGCCATGCCTTCCAGGGACTCGCGGATTTCGTAGAGTTCGATCAGCTCGGCATGACTCAGGGACACCACCCGCGCCCCGACATGGGGCACCCGCACCAGCAGGCGCTGGCCTTCCAGGCGGTGGATCGCCTCGCGCAACGGGCCGCGGCTGATACCGTAGGTGCGCGCCAGTTCCGGCTCGGAAATCTTGCTGCCCGGGGCGATCTCGCCCTTGACGATGGCCGCCTGAATGCGCCTGAAGACGTTTTCGGACAAGGTTTCCGAATCGTCCTGCGTCACGGCGGGGGGATCGAGCTGATCCAGCATATTGTCGACACCTTGAAAATCAATGCGACAAAAACTAGCCAATACAACTCATGCAGTCAAAGGAAAAATAGATATTGTCGACAATCGTCTAATAACCCTTTGCACCAAACCGGCACAAAAGCCCCGCCCCGCCGCTGGCGCCATAAAACCAGCATGCTAGAATGCCGCCCGCATTTGCCTGTCATATTAATAAGGCAGCACACGAGGGAGCTTGCGCAGCAATGCCAGTCGCCTTGAACTGAAGAACCCATGCAACGCACCAGGATCTATGAGACTCAAGGCCTTCTCCATACTGTTCTGCCTGCTCGCCCTGCCGGGCCTGAGTGCCGCCGCCGGCAAGACCGTTTACGGCCTCAATGAATACGCCAGACTGTCCGGGATCGACCTGGAAGTCGCCGCCAAGCTCGACACTGGCGCCAAGACCGCCTCCCTCAGCGCCCGCGATATCAAGCGCTTCAAGCGCAATGGCGAATCCTGGGTACGCTTCTACCTGGCCATCGACGCCGCCCATTCCCACCCTATCGAGCGTCCGCTGGCCCGCGTCAGCAAGATCAAGCGCCGCGCCGGCGACTACGACCCCGATGAGGAAAACAACAAGAAGTACACCGCGCGCCCGGTCATCGAGCTGGATATCTGCATGGGCGGAGCCCTGCGCAGCATAGAAGTGAACTTGACCGACCGCAGTGCATTCCAATACCCGCTCTTGATCGGCTCCGAAGCGCTCAAGCGCTTCGATGCACTGGTCGACCCCAGTCTTAAATACGCTGCTGGCAAACCTGCCTGCGCCACCGACGCTCATACCGCAGAGTAATTCCAATGCGCTCTCTTACCCTCCATCTGAAAATGCTGATCGCCATCCTGGTGGTGCTGGGCATTTCGGTCACGGCCTATCAGATTTTCGTGCTCGGCATCCCGGTGACCGAAGACGCCACCGACGACCTGTGGAACATCGACGCCAAGGTCGAATTCGTCGCCAACGCCAAGGACCCGATCAAGATCCAGATGTTCGTGCCGCCATTGAGCCGCGACTACGTCAGCCTGAACGAGAGCTTCATCTCCAATAACTACGGGGTGGCGGTGAACCGCGTCGACGGCAACCGCAAGGTCACCTGGTCGGCACGCCGCGCCAAGGGCAACCAGACCCTCTACTACCGCCTGGTGCTGACCAAGCGCTACACCGCGGAAAAAGCCAAGATCAAGGGCCCGACCTTCCGCGACAGCATCGCCGTCGAAGGCCCAGAAAAGATCGCCGCCGAAGCCCTGCTCGCGCCGATCCGCCAGCACTCGGCCGACGTCGAGACCTTCATCAGCGAAGCCATCAAGCGGGTCAACAACAGCAGCGACGACAACGCCAAGATGCTCCTGGCAGGCGATCCGTCGCCGGCGAACAAGGCCAAGATCGTCGACCTGCTGCTGTCCATCGCCCACGTGCCGATGGAAAAGGTCCACACCATCCGCCTGGTGGCCGACCAGCCACAGGCCCCGGAACTGTGGCTGCGCAGCTTCAACGGTACCGACTGGCTGTACTTCAACCCGGAAACCGGCGAACAGGGCCTGCCCAGCGACCGCCTGCTGTGGTGGATCGGTGACGACAGCCTGATCACCGTCGATGGCGGCAAGAAAGCCACCGTCACCTTCAGCCTGAACAACAGCGAAATGAACGCCATTCGCCTGGCCAAGCTGACCGACGAGAACACCGACGCCAACTTCCTCGAATACTCGCTGTACGGCCTGCCGCTGCAGACCCAGCAGACCTTCATGATCATGGTGATGATCCCGATCGGCGTGCTGGTGATCCTGGTGCTGCGCAACCTGATCGGCCTGCAGACCCTGGGTACCTTCACCCCGGTGCTGATCGCCCTGGCCTTCCGCGAAACCCAGCTGGGCTTCGGCATCGTGCTGTTCACGGTGATCACCGCGCTAGGGCTGTCGCTCAGGTCCTACCTGGAACACCTGAAGCTGCAGATGCTGCCGAGGCTGTCGGTGGTACTGACCTTCGTCGTGGTACTGATCGCCGCCATCAGCCTGTTCAGCCACAAGCTCGGCCTGGAACGCGGCCTGTCGGTCGCCCTGTTCCCGATGGTGATCCTGACCATGACCATCGAACGCCTGTCGATCACCTGGGAAGAACGCGGCGCCGGCCATGCGATGAAAGTCGCCATCGGCACGCTGTTCGCCGCCTCCCTGGCACACCTGATCATGAGCGTGCCGGAGCTGATCTACTTCGTCTTCACCTTCCCGGCGATGCTGCTGATCCTGGTGGGCTTCATGCTGGCGATGGGTCGCTACCGCGGCTACCGCCTGACCGAGCTCATGCGTTTCAAAGCCTTCGTCAAGGCTGATTCGTAATGTTCGGCCTGTGGAAGACCTGGAAGGCCCTGGAAGCCCGGGGCATCATGGGGATCAATCGGCGTAACGCGGACTACGTGCTCAAGTACAACAAGCGCAGCCTGTACCCGATCGTCGACGACAAGATCATCACCAAGGAACGCGCGATCAAGGCCGGCATCCATGTGCCGGAACTCTATGGCGTGATCTCCACCGAGAAGGAAATCGACAAACTCGGCGAGATCATCGGCGGGCGCAACGACTTCGTGATCAAGCCGGCCCAGGGCGCCGGCGGCGACGGCATCATCGTGATCGCCGACCGTTTCGAGGGTCGCTATCGCACGGTGTCGGGCAAGATCATCAGTCATGAAGAAATCGAGCACCACATCTCCAGCATCCTCACCGGCCTCTATTCCCTGGGTGGCCACCGCGACCGGGCGCTGATCGAATACCGGGTGACCCCGGACCAGATCTTCAAGAGCATCAGCTACGAAGGCGTGCCGGACATCCGCATCATCGTGCTCATGGGCTACCCGGTGATGGCCATGTTGCGCCTGCCGACCCGCCAGTCCGGCGGCAAGGCCAACCTGCACCAGGGCGCCATCGGCGTCGGTGTCGACCTGGCTACCGGCCTGACCTTGCGCGGTACCTGGCTGAACAACATCATCGCCAAGCACCCGGACACCACCAACGCGGTGGACGGCGTGCAACTGCCCTACTGGGACGGCTTCATGAAGCTGGCGGCCGGCTGTTACGAGTTGTGCGGCCTGGGCTACATCGGGGTCGATATGGTGCTGGACCAGGAAAAGGGCCCGCTGATCCTCGAGCTCAACGCCCGCCCCGGCCTGAACATCCAGATCGCCAACGACTGCGGCCTGACCCAGCGCACCCATGCGGTCGAAGCGCACCTGGCAGAACTGAAAGCCCGCGGCATCAGCGAAACCGTCGAGCAGCGCGTGCAGTTTGCCCAGGACCTGTTCGGCCATATCCCGGCGGTGGAAGG